>CAXTSF010000030.1:0-20701 GCA_964246865.1 uncultured Terriglobus sp. | reverse complement strand
AGGAACTGGCGCGTGCCTTCGACACGTACTGCGTGAAGGCGAACGCCTAAGAGCGCGTCCCCACCCCGTCGCCAACCCTTGGCAGTCCCATGGAAAGGAATCCTCTGGATTCCTTTCTTCCTTTTGCCTCTCTTTTCTTTTCTGGCGTTCCCGTTCAAACGGTCCGGCGGCGCAAGTTTTTGCGCGAAATGCCGATAGGAAAAGCATGCATGTGGACATGGAAGCAGGAAGCCCGCCGGTCGCGAGGGTAACGGAAGGGCACGGTTCAGACGGTTTCAACGAAATGCAGCAGGAGAGCGATCCTCCCCGGCTGGACCATGTGGTGAGGCGGCACGTGCTCACGGTACTGGCCTCGTGCCGGGGTAACAAATTGCGTGCAGCGGAAATGCTAGGCATCAGCCGTTCCACGCTGTATCGCATGCTGGACGCATACTCGGTCATGCTGCCCCGATAGCGGAGGCATGTCACTCGGACGGGCATCTTCATGCAGCCGGAACGGGTACACTACGGCCTTGGAACGCTTCCATACTCTTCCTCTGAGGTCGTCGATGCGTCTTTTGTCTTCGCTGGCGGTTGCGCTGCTTGGAGGTACGCTCGTTTGCGCGGCGCAAGCTCCGGCGGCTCCGGCGAAAACTGCCGCAAGTTCACCGGCAGAGCGCTCCGCACTTCTCAAAAAACTGTTTGCTGAGTACTGGGAGTTTGCGTTGCGGGAGTCGCCCGAGCGCGCGACCTCCGTTGGCGATAAGCGCTATAACGACCGGTGGACGGATTACTCAGCGAACGCTGTGAACGCGCGGCTGGCGCGTGAAAACGAACTGATCCTACGGCTGGGAGCGGTGGATACAAGCGGGTTGAGCGAGGCCGACCAGCTGTCATCGCAGCTGCTGCTGCGCAGCCTGATCGACAACCAGGAGGAAGCCCGCTTCAAGACGTGGGAGATGCCGGTCGACCAGTTCAACGGTCCGCAGACAGGCCTGCCGCAGACGGTTGCGATCACGCCCTTTGACGATGCTCACGACTTCGACGCTTACCTCGCAAGGCTGGAGAAGGTGCCTGCCCTCTTCGGGCAGTTGCAGGAGGTTATGTCGCTGGGTGTGGACGAGGGCCGGACACCACCCAGGTTGATCTGCGAGCAGGTACTGCAACAGGTAACCACGCTGGCGGCGATGAAGCCAGAGGAGAGCCCGTTTGCCCTGCCCCTGAAGAAGTTTCCGTCCGGGATGAGCGCTGCGGATCAGAAACGCTACCGCGAGGCGATTCTCGCGGCCATCAGCAGGGGTGTGCTGCCCTCGTACGACCGCTTCGGCCGCTTCTTGAAGGCACAGTACATCCCTCGGGCACGCACCGAACCGGGCGCATGGGCCCTGCCGGACGGCGATGCCTACTACGCTTTCCGCGTGCGGCAGAGCACGACTACCACAAAGACGCCGGACGAGATCCATAAGATCGGCCTGGCTGAGGTGGAGCGCGATGAGGCCGAGATGCTGAGCATCGCGAAGCGGCTCGGCTTCCCAGATCTGAAGAGCTTCAACACGGCTGTGAAAAGCAATCCGAAGCTGCACGCGACCTCACCCGAAGGGCTGATCGGCACCTACCAGGAACATCTGACGGCTATGGAGGCCAAGTTGCCACAGCTCTTCGGCAAGCTGCCCAAGGCACCGGTTGAGATCGAACGTGTTCCGGCCTACATGGAGAAGCAGCAGGCGGCTGCGTACTACGAACCAGGCACACCCGACGGCAAGCGCCCGGGCCGGATTTTTATCAACACCTACAACTTCGCGGGTCGCGGCCTGCAGTCGGTTGAAGCAATTGCCTATCACGAGGGTGTTCCCGGCCACCATCTGCAGGTCTCTATCGCTCAGGAGCAAAAGGACGTACCGGAGTTTCGCAAGCACCAGTTCTATACCGCTTATGTCGAGGGCTGGGGGCTGTACTCGGAGCGGCTGGGCAAGGACATCGGTTTCTATCAGGACCCCTACAGCGACTACGGCCGGCTGGAAGCGGATATCTGGCGTGCCATCCGCCTGGTGGTGGACACGGGCGTCCACTCGAAGCACTGGAGCCGTCAGCAGATGGTCGACTTCTTTCGCGCGCACTCATCCATCGACGAGACCAATGTGCAGGCCGAAACGGACCGGTATATCGCGTGGCCGGCGCAGGCGCTCGGGTACAAAATGGGGCAGTTGAAATTAGTCGAGCTGCGAGAGCGTGCGCAGAGCAAACTGGGAAGCCGTTTCAAGCTCAGCGACTACCACGACCTTGTGGTCGATACAGGAGCGCTGCCGCTGGATGTACTGGAGCAGCGCGTGGACACATGGATCGCTCGCGGTGGCGGCAAGAGCTGAGGTCCCGATGACCGTCACAGCCGGTTCAGTACACGCGCGCTGCTGAGCCGCTCCTCCAGGTGCCGCTCCAGCGTGCTGAGAGCAAACCGGCGCAGGTCCGGCACCCGTGTGCGTGGCCACTCTTCGGCGGCAAAGGCCGTGATTGGGTGGCGAAAGACACGCTCCGCCATCGCAACAGCCTCAAACGAGAGCGGGTTGCTGTCCCTGCCGCGGTGCTCAGCGTCCGTAACACCATCGCGCAGCGGTGAGGTGTAGACGGGTTTTCCACGCAGCGGCGTATTGCAGACAGCACAGGTACGCAGGTCCGGCATCCAGCCCAGCAGCCGCGTCAGCCAAAGTGAGAAGTAGGTCACGGGAAGCCAGACAGAGCCGAACTCCATCCGCGTGATCGCAGCCAGGGCGAGGCGGTACACATCGTCTTCGGGTGCGCGATCCGGCAGCGCCGATTCCAGCACCTCTGCCACAAGGGCGAGACCTGCGGCGCGGATGTAATCCACCGGCTGCCTGAGCGGCGACCAAAGAATGTCAAAGCTCTCCCAGTGCACAAGGTCCTGCTTCGGCTTCTCCTTCCATGTGGCGCGCACCTGCGTCGCCGGTTCCAGGGCACCGCCGAATCTTCGGCGCGAGCGCATGGCGTGGCGCGCTACACCGCGAACGATGCCCTGCTCCCGCGTGAAGAGAGATACCAGCAGATCCGCCTCCTGAAAGGGCCAGGAGCGAAGGACGATCGCCTCGGATTGTTGAAGATGTGCGATAGCTTGGGTCCGTACCGGCCAGCCCGAGCCGGCTCGGTACGATCTCTCCACGTAGGTCTATCACGGCAGTGCGCCAAGGCACTCCAGCCATGCCTGCGGTGCGCGCGTATGCCGGCGCCAACCGGGGACACGCAAAATGGAAACGCGCAGCCCAAAGGGCCGCGCGTCGAGACCATCTCTCTATCTGAGAATCAACGGCCGAAGTGAGAGGCGTTGCTGGTGGCGTACTCAACCCACTTATCCGGCAGATCATCTGCGGCATAGATGGCGGAGACCGGGCAGACAGGAACGCACGCGCCGCAATCGATGCACTCCACGGGATCGATGAAAAGCTGCTGCGCTCCGTCGTAGCCGTCCTCACCCTTCTTGGGGTGGATGCAATCCACAGGACACGCGTCAGCGCAGGCGGTGTCTTTGGTGCCGATGCAGGGTTCTGCGATTACATATGCCATGGTGCGGGGAATCCTTTCAATCTGAACTGGTTACAGGCGAGATCCTTATGATATCAGGGCAGAACCATCGAACCGGGCTCCCCTGCTAGCGGCTCGCTGTCTGTTCGATCTTCGACTCGCGTCTGCGGCGGAACTCTTCGGGCGTAGGAATTGGTTCCAGATTGCGCCCGGCAAACATGTCGGCGAAGACCGCTCGCAGCTCACCGCCAATCTTCCCGTTGGTCGCCAGGATCTCCTTCGAGTCCAGGCGAAAGGGCGATCCATCAAAGCGCGACATCTCCCCGCCGGCCTCCGTGACCAGCAGCGCGCCCGCGGCTGTGTCCCAGGGGTTGAGGTGGAACTCCCAGTAGCCGTCGATACGTCCGCAGGCGGTATAGGCCAGGTCAACGGCGGCAGCACCGGCTCGCCGAAGCCCGTGCGTGCGCAGCGTCAGCTCATGGTAGAAGTGGATATTCGGGCTCTCGTGCCGCTTTCGCGAGGGAAATCCGGTGGCGAGCAGAGCCTCCTGCAGCTGCGAGCACGCCGAAGTGTGCATTCGCCGGCCGTTCAGGAAGGCACCCTTGCCGCGCTCCGCGAGAAACATCTCATCCCGCAGCGGCTCATAGATCACAGCGGCCACAAGCGTGCCGTCCGCCTCCGGCGCGGTCTCTCTCGGACGGTGCTCCAATCCAAGCGAAACGCAGAAAAAGGGAAAGCCGTGGGCGAAGTTGGTGGTTCCATCCAGCGGATCAACGTACCACCGGAACTCGGCATCGAGGGCCTGCCGCGTACCCTCTTCGCCGAAGATGCCATGCTCCGGAAACTGAGCGCGCAGACGCTCCGTGATCAGGGTCTCGCTGGCGCGATCGGCCACGGTCACAATGTCGACGTCCCCCTTGAACTCAGCCGTGACGCCCGTCTCGTAGTACCGGCGCAGCAAGGCTCCGGCCTCCCGTGCGATGGCAGAGGCCGGAACGGCGAAGGGAAAGAGAGAAGCGGTCAAATCGCTCATAGCGTCTCAGGATACGCTGGGCGGATGGAAGCCACACTCCGCGCAACCCTCTAACGAGCGTCGGCGTAGTATCCGGTGCGCGTGCGCAGATGCAGACCGGTAGCCTGCCGCGGGTCTGTCATTTCCACGTTGATCCTGCGAAAGCTGCGGTCGTCCTCACGCCGGGGAGCGTAGTAGCCAAGCAGATACTGCGTCCGCAGATCATCGGACAGATGGGCAAACGCCGCCTTGAGGTCGTCGCGGTCCGTCACGTAAAAGTACTTGCCGCCGGTATCCTGGGCCATCTGAATCAGGGCGTGTTCGCCTCCGACGTTGCGGCCGGCGTCGGCCAGAATGGGCATGATGATGATCGGGTAGATAGCCGCGCCCGCGCGTTGCGCCTGCTCCAGGGCCCGGCTGTAGCTCATCTCGCGCCGGCTGGAGTTGTCGCCGCCATCGGAGATCAACACGAGGACGCGCCTGCGAGTCGCGTCCCTCCGGGCATCGTTGAGCCGCTCTGCCGAGACGTACACCGCGTTGTACAGAGCCGTGTCATCGCCCTTGTGCAACTGTCCAAGGCCCTGCTCAATCCGCCGGGGATCGCTGGTAAACGGAACCAGCTCATCGGCCTCGTCGGAGAAGGCAATCAGGTCCATCTCATCCTGCGGGCGCAGGATTTCCCTGGCAAACCGGCGTGCGGCATCCCGCTCCGTGTGGAACTGGGTAAAGACGGACCCGGATGTATCGACCGCCATGACGATCGAGAGGGGTGTGGCAGCCTCGCGCTCGAAGATGGCGATCTTCTGCGGCTTGCCGTCTTCCTTGACGACGAAGTCCGCCTGCTGCAAACCGGGAACAGCGGCACCATGGCTATCCGCGACATGAACCGGCACAGTGACCAGGCGCGTGTCGACCCGGATCACGGGAACATCCGTGCCGTTTGGGGCAGATTGCTGGGGTGAAAACATAGCCCACCAGAGCAGACCCGCTGCCATCGCGGGCAAAAGAGTTTTCAACGGACAGGCTCCGCTGGATTGGACGCGCCCGTGCCATCGGGCGTAAGCGCTGCCGGAAAGGGCTCACCCGCGGCCCACACCGCGCCGTCGACGAATACCTCTTTCTTCCAGATCGGCACCTGCTGCTTGAGCGTATCAATCAGCCATCGGCACGCGTCAAAGGTGGCGCCGCGATGGGCGGACGCAACCGCGATCAGCACGCTGGTCTCGCCCAGCTCCAGCCGGCCCAGCCGGTGCACCACAGCGACATCGCGCACGCCAAAACGCTCGATGGACTCCGCGGCAAGCTCGCGCATCTGGCCCAACGCCATCGCCTCATAGGCGGAATAGTCCAGGTAAAGCGTTTGGCGGCCGCGCGTGTTGTTCCGGACGATCCCATCGAAGACCGTAACGGCTCCGTCCGCGCCCCGCTTGAGCGCGCCGGTGATACGAGGGGTGTCGATGACGGAGTGGGTGATCTCTACATGCATGGCATTCAAAGCATAGCGCCTGCTCAACTCCCCAGCAGGAGAACAGACAGCCGGGAGCGTTGCTTCAGCCGCCGCTCACGGGTGGCAGGAGCGCGACCTCATCGTTGTCGGACAAAGCCGCAGACTTGGGTGCGTACCGCTGGTTCACGGCAACGGCGAGCGAGGCCCACATGCCTTCGAGCTCTGGAGCAATCACGCGGTAGTACCGCAGCAGATCTGCCACGGTCTCACCCGGAAACTGCGCAAGGTCTTCGCGCTCGCCGAAGCGGTCACGCAACAAGCCAAAGAAAAGCACCCGCACACGCATATGTCCAGCATAGCTTCCCGCGACCCCGCGGTTCTTTGAATGGCGTCAGCCCTTTCGTGCCCGCTTCGCAGGAAGTGTTTTGCCGGCTACGCCCTTTGCCGTCGTCTTTGTGCGTTTCTCAGGGGAGGCCTTCTTTGCCTCTGCAGCTTTGTCTTTGGCCGCGTGATACTTCGAGAGCAGTTGGTGGCCCTTGCTCGCCAACGTGTGCGCCTGTGAGACGGTCTTCGGAACCTTCTCACCCCAGGCATGCGCGCTCAGCGCAAGGCGCGTGGGCTGGCCCTTTGCGTCGATCATGGGCCCGCGCGGATGCGTGAAGGTTCGCACCAGAAATGAGCCCTTGCGCAGCATCTTTTCGGGTGTGTCCGCCGGACCGGTGACACCAGGCCGCAGGTGCAGTCCTTCCTTCGCAGCGAAGTAGGCGCGGCCTTTCGGAGTCAGGCCGCCTTCGGGATTGCGGCCTCCCTTCGGCATGGAACTGGGTGCCACCGCTTTTTTGGGTACTACCGCCTTCTTCGGTGTTGCCGTCTTTCTCGGTGCCGCCGCTTTCCTGATTGCCATCAAGTCATCTACCTGTCAGAAGCTAAGAGCATGGGAGACTGGCGAGAGGTTGGAAGGACCGGAACACAGAGTGCGAGGCGTTCCCACGGAGTACACAGCAGTTTCTCTGTGCACCCGTAGAAGCGCCCTGGCCGGTGCCTAAGCCGCCTGGTGCATCACCTCATCGCGCAGCTGCTCGTCCTGTGCCGCATCCCGCATGCTCTGCGGGAGTGCGACGGCGAGAACGTCCTCGATGCGCGTGGCGTAATGGATAGTGACGCCCGCCGTCTGATCGGCGGAGAGGTCCTCCTCGACGTTTGGTTTTACGTCCATCGGCAGGATCACATCGCGCACGCCGGCGCGTTTCGCCGCAAGGAACTTCTCCTTGATGCCGCCGACCGGCAGCACATTGCCGCTCAGCGTGATCTCGCCCGTCATGGCGAGAAGCGGCCGTACGGGTGTGTCTGTCAGCAGTGAGACAATCGCGGTTGCCATGGTGACGCCCGCGGACGGGCCGTCCTTCGGAATCGCTCCTGCCGGCACGTGAAGGTGCAAGTCGATGTCCTTCAACAGGTCCTCATCGAGCCCAAGCGACTTCGCGTTGGAGCGCACCCATGTGAGCGCCGCCTGCATGCTCTCCTTCATCACGTCACCGATCTGGCCGGTGATCTGGAAGTTGCCCTTCCCCTTCATCCGGTTCGCTTCGATAAAGAGTACATCCCCACCCACCGGTGTCCAGGCAAGGCCGACTGCAACGCCGCTGCGCTTGGTGCGCTCCGCGATCTCTGTATCGACGCGCACCTTGTAACCGCCGAGGAACTTGTGGATCACCTCGTCTGTCACCGCAAGCTGCTCCGTCTTGCCCTCGGCGATGCGGCGCGCCTGCTTGCGGCAGACTGTGCCGATCAGCTGTTCCAGTTTGCGCACGCCTGCCTCACGCGTGTAGTGCCGGGCGATGATGCCCAGCGACTCGCGCGGGAAGACAATGCGCGGATCGCCTGCAGGTGGAGCTGGCTTGTTCGACCCAGGGATCGTGCCTTCACCGCTGACAGGCCCGCTGGAACTGCCACCGGCACGATCGGCTGTCAGCAGATCGGCGCGGTCGTCGGCCACGGCAGCGGGTGCGGAGCTTGCGGCCTCTGCTTCCCGCACCTTGCTGCCTGTCTCCTGTGTCTCCGGATCGATACCGTTCTCTTTCACCTGGCGCGGCACAAGGTAGCGCTCCGCGATGTTGATCTTCTCCTCCTCGGTGTAGCCGGTCAGCTCGATAATCTCCATGCGATCGAGCAGCGGTGCCGGTATGGGATCAAGCTGGTTTGCCGTGCAGATGAAGAGCACCTTTGACAGATCAAACGGCTGATCCAGGTAGTTGTCGCGGAAGGTCGAGTTCTGCGCCGGGTCGAGTGTCTCGAGAAGCGCACTCGCAGGATCACCGCGGAAGTCGCGGCCGAGCTTATCAATCTCATCCAGCATGAACACAGGATCGTTAGTCTCGACCCGCTTCAGATTCTGGATGATCTGGCCTGGCATCGCGCCGATGTAGGTGCGCCTGTGACCACGAATCTCCGCCTCGTCGTGCATGCCGCCCAGCGAGATGCGCGAGAACTTGCGGCCAAGTGCACGCGCGATGGATTTGCCAAGCGAGGTCTTGCCAACTCCCGGGGGCCCGACAAAGCACAGGATCGGCCCCTTCATGTCCGGCTTCAGCCGGCGGACGGAGAGGTAGTCGAGGATGCGGTCTTTTACCTTCTGCAGACCATAGTGATCCTCGTCGAGGCACTCGGCGGCTCGCTTGATATCGACGGCCTCGCCGCTGCTCTTTGCCCAGGGCAGCACGGCAAGCCACTCGATGTAGTTGCGCGTCATGCCATAGTCGGCCGCCGCCGGGTTCATGCGCTGCAGGCGATTCAGTTCCTTAAGCGCTTCCTTCTTCGTCTCCTCGGGCATGCCGGCAGCCTCAATCTTCTGCCGCAGGTCTTCCACGTCCTTACCGGTGTCGTCGGCCTCACCCAGCTCCTTGCTGATGGCCTTCATCTGCTCGCGCAGGTAGTATTCGCGCTGCGAGGACTGCACGGCATCTTGCACCTCGTTCTGGATCTTCGAGCGCAGCTGCTGCACCTCGATCTCCTTCACCAGATGCCGGTTCAGCCGTTCCAGCCGGGCAACCACACCGGAGGTCTCAAGCAGCTCCTGCTTATCGGCCGTAGTCAGGAATGGCAGGGACGAGGCGACAAAATCGGCAAGCCGTCCAGGCTCTTCGATGTTAAGCGCGATGGTTTGCAGGTCGTCCGAGAGCGTCGGCGAGGCGGAGACAATCTGTTGAAACTGCGAAACGACGTTGCGTTGCAGCGCTTCCGTTTCGGGCGTGACGCTTGCCTCTTCGTCTTCCAGGCGCTCATAGGTGGCGGTCATAAAAGGTGTGACCTGGTCATAGCCGGCCAGCTTGATGCGCTCCGTACCCTCTGTGAATACAAACAGGGACTGATTCGGCATCTTGACCACTTTATGAATGGTCGCGAGTGTACCGATGGTGTGCAGGTCGGAGGATTGCGGCGCATCCAGCTTGGCGTCGCGCTGTGCCACGACAATGATGGTGCGCTCCTCACCGAGTGATTGGATCAACTGGATGGAACTATCCCTGCCTACGGTCAGCGGCAATACCGCGTGGGGAAACAGGACAGTATCCCGCACCGGCAGCACCGGCAGGGCGCGCCCTCCGTTGGATTTGTCAGCATCGGTGGCGGAGGGTTGAATCACGCTCAGAAAATCGTTTGGCATTGAGTGTCCTTCTATCAAGTCTTCCCATATGGGATGCATCAGATTTAGCGAAGATGCACACCGGCCTGCCTGCTCTCCGCTCGCGGTCTTCTGCCCACATAGATGCCGCAACAACAGCCTTATCGGTATGGCGGGCGAAAACTTCAGGAGGTGCGTTGTTGATCTGTTACCCTTTGGCAGCGCTGCGTCTGCTGAAGGTAAGCACTGCGTTCGGTAAAGCTAATCAGAGCGGCTGCATGCCCCCGGTGAGCTCGCCGACCCGCGCCACCCGGTGCGCGGCACACCACCGGGTGAGTGAGGCGGCCACCTTCTCCACCGCGCGCGGATCGGCATAGCTTGCCGTACCGACCTGAACGGCGGTTGCACCCGCCAGCAAAAACTCCACAGCGTCCTCGGCCGAGAGAATGCCCCCCATGCCGAGGATCGGGATGGTGACGGCGCGGGCCGCCTCCCAGACCATACGGACGGCGATGGGCTTGATGGCCGGGCCGCTGAGCCCGCCGGTGACGTTGGCGATCCGGGGCTTGCGCGTCTCCACGTCGATGGCCAGCGACACAAACGTGTTCACGAGGGAGAGTGCGTCCGCCCCGGCCTTCTCCGCAACGCGCGCCATCTCCGCGATGCTGGTCACATTGGGCGACAGCTTGACGATCAGGGGCCGCCGGGCGGCCTGCTTGCAGTGCGTCACCAGCTCCGCCAGCGCCTCGGGATCCGTGCCGAAGACCATGCCGCCGTGCTTCGTATTGGGGCAGCTCGCGTTCAGCTCGTACATCGCGACACCCTCGGCCCCATTCAGCACCTCGATGACCGCGATGCAGTCCTCCACCGTGTAGCCGAAGACGTTCGCGATACATACGACATGCTTCATTCGCCAGATCTGGGGGAGCTTCTCCTGCACGAACGCCTCGACACCGACATTCTGCAGGCCGATGGCGTTGATCATGCCGCTCGCCGTTTCAATGATGCGCGGCGCACGGTTGCCCTCCATGGGCCGCCGGGAGAGCCCCTTGGGGATAAAGGCACCGATCCGGGCGAGCGACAGGATCTCTTCAAATTCGATGCCATAGCCGAAGGTACCGCTGGCGGCGATGACAGGCGACCGCAGCTCCACACCCGCGATGTTGACCCGCATCTCCGGAGCTTGCGCCATAGGCTTCATCGTAGCAATCACGAGGCAACGCGCGCACTCAAGGCCATGGCTGCCGCTTCCGAATGGGCCCGTTCGCTACGGTAGGATAGACGAATGCTCGATCTCGCCTATGTGCGGGCAAACCTGCCCGCAGTGGAAGCTGCGCTGCGCGCGCGCAACGCGGACCCAGCGGTTCTGGCAGGCTTCAGCAGCCACGATGAGCGGCGGCGTGAGGCGATCACAGCTGCCGAGACGCTCAAGTCGAAGTTGAACACCCTCTCCCAGGAGATTGGCAGGCGCAAGCGCAACGGGGACGATGCCGAGGAACTGCAGGCGCAGGTACGCGGGTACCGTGAGGAAGCCGCACAGCTGGAAAGATCAGCCGCTGAGGCGGACGGATATCTGCGCGAGTTGCTCGCCACGGTGCCCAACCTGCCCCATGCAGACGTGCCGGAGGGCAAAGACGAGCATGGCAACCGGCTCGAAAGAACCTGGGGTGAGCAGCCGCATCTCTCCTTTACGCCCAGGCCGCACTGGGAGGTGGGCGAGCAGCTGGGCATGCTCGACTTCCAGCGTGCGGCCAAGATCTCCGGCTCGCGTTTTGTGGTGCATGTGGGCGCGGGTGCACGGCTGGAACGCGCTCTCGCCAACTTCATGATGGATCTGCACACGCGCGAGCACGGCTATACCGAGGTTCTGCCGCCGTTTATGGTCAACTCGCGATCGCTCTTCGGCACCGGCCAGTTGCCGAAGTTTGCCGAAGATCTCTTCCACTGCGACGACAAGGGCCCGTACACGCCGGGTGAACTGCAGGAGAGCGATCACTGGCTGATTCCGACGGCAGAGGTGCCTATCACGAATCTTCTCCGCGATGAGACCCTGGACGAAGCCGACCTGCCCGCCGGCTTTGTCGCGTGCACGCCCTGCTTTCGCAGCGAGGCGGGATCGTATGGGCGCGATGTGCGCGGCATGATTCGGCAACACCAGTTCCAGAAGGTGGAGCTGGTGAAGTTCACCACACCCGAGCGGAGCTACGAGGAGCATGAGCAGCTGACCCGGCAAGCGGAGACCGTGCTGGAGCGGCTGGGCCTGCAATACCGGCGCATGCTGTTGTGCACGGGCGACATGGGCTTTGCCTCCGCGAAGACCTATGACCTGGAGGTATGGCTGCCGGGGCAGGGGCTCTATCGTGAGATCTCCTCCTGCTCCAACTTCGAGAGCTTCCAGGCGCGCCGCGCGAATATCCGTTTTAAGGCGAAGGGCGCGAAGAAACCGGAGTTCGTGCACACGCTCAACGGCTCCGCGCTGGCCACCGGGCGCACCTATGTGGCCATTCTCGAGAACTATCAGCAGGCGGACGGCACTGTGCGCGTTCCCGACGTCCTGGTTCCCTACATGGGCGGCGAAACCGTGATCGGGCCGCAGAGTCTGCTGACGCGGAGCAGCACATAATGCTGCGAACCCTGCGAAGCTACCTGTTCTGGACCTACGAGCGCGGCTCCTTTCACTACGACGTGATGGTCACGCTCATCCTGCTGTTTATCTTTATCTCGCCGCATTTCATCCGTTATCGCGACCGGCCCGTCTTTCAGCTCCCGTCGCAGATCATGGTGGAGAATAACGGCCAGGGTGAGCTGGTCTACCAGGTGCGCGCGAACGATGTGCTGACAATGGAGCGGAGCGGCGGCGCGACCGAAGATCTGCGCACCCGGCGCGCCCTCCGCCGCCTGATCGAGCCGATCGCAGGCGACGTAATGATCGAACGCTACGAGCCATTACGAGGCGATAGCGGTCAGGTGGTGGCCTACCGTGTCTGGGCGCATCGTTAGGGTGTGCTTCGTGTCTATCTATGCAGTGATGGGAGCTCTTCGATGAAACGCTTTGCCCTGGCAATCCTTCTTGTCCTTGCCTCCACAGCGACACTCTCCGCCGCCGCCGATCCTGCACTCGATCAGGTCCTGCGGCAGATGGACGCGGCCGCGACGAAGTTCCAGTCCACCGAGGCAAACTTCAAGTGGGACTTCCTGGAGAAGGTGGTGAACGACACGACCTCCCAAACCGGCACCATCTATTTTCTGCGGAAAGGGAGCTCGACCGAGATGGGAGCGGACGTGGTAACGCCGGCCAGGAAGGTCCTGAGTTATCGCAGTGGCGGTCTGGACGTTTACGACGGCGCGACCAAACAGACGAAGCACCTGGACGCTGGGCAGAACCGTGGCCAGTATGAGAGCTTTCTGACGCTCGGTTTTGGCGGCAGCGGCAAGGATCTGGAGCGTGTGTGGACCGTCAAGCTGCTGGGCAAGGACACAATGAACGGCGGCTATGGCGATGTGCCGGTCGCCAGGCTCGATCTCGTGGCCAAAGACCCGGACGTGAAGCGGATGTTCACCCACATCGTGATCGCGGTAGACCCGGCGAAGGGCATCTCCCTGATGCAGCACTTCTACACACCTGAGGGCGATGAGCGCACCGCGCTCTACTCGGAGGTTCGCTACAACGCCCCGGTGAATACGAAGAAGTACGCCCTGCCGACGAAGTAGCTTGGCCTGCTGCCGGGGTTATTGCACCTTGCCCAGCGGACGCATGCGCGTCAGTTCGCCCGCACAGGCGACCGCCGTCTGTGCCCGGAGCTTGAGGTTGTCCGCCGTGAGCCAGAGCATCAGCCGCGTGCGGTCCTCCCCCGGCTCAGCCATGCGCAGCAGAATCTGCGGCTGACCCGCGGCGCTCAGATTGCTGGGCGGATCGCCATCCTCCCCAACGAGATCGATACCGTCCTGCGCCAGGGCTGCCTCGGCTGCGGCAGTCTGCACCGGCTGCGCCATCTCAACAAAGAGCGAGATGCCATAGCCGTGGAAGACCGGCGCGTGCACCATCTGCAGCAACGGCTGCGGCGCGTTCGGAGCGATCGCGCGGAGATCGGCGAGGATCCGCTCCGCAGAAGCCGATAGTTGCACACGCGCGGCCTCGCCAAAGGCGGGCAGGAGATTGAAGGCCACCTGCGCATCGTAGATCTCTCGCGGCACCGCCTGGAATGAGAGCAGGCTGACCGTCTGCTGATGCAGCTCATCCATGGCGGCGCGTCCACCCTCGCTGGCCGGCTGCAGCACTGTCGCCGCGGCCAGCCGGACCTCGCCCAGGCGGAGCAGCTTCTGCAGCAACAGCGCCAGCATCGTCGCAACAGGGTGCGCCGCCACGATGGCGGTTGTCTGCAGATCGAGCGGGTTTGCCACACCGGAGACAGCCGTTGCCAGCGGAGAGCGTGTGGGCACACCCGGCTCGCCGCTCAGCGTTCCGGTTACGTCCACCACGGCCGCATTCATCTGGCGCGCGGTGCGCCAGTGCTCCCGCACCTGCGCGGCATCGGCGAAGATGGCGACATCCACACCCTCAAACGCCGCCGGTTCGATACGCTGCAGAAAGGTGGCTTCGTCGCCCACGGCCTCCAGCTTGCCGCTGCTGTCCTCGTCGTCCAGCAGGACGATCTCCGCGGCGGCCAGCGCTCCATCCGCAAGCTCATCCGCGATCTCTTTACCCTGCAGCGAGGAGGCACCCACGACCGCAATCTTGTAGTTCAACTTAGCCATGCACTCTCCAGGAAACTCGGATCACCATGCGTTCGATGCAGCGGCCCGGGCGCTAGCGCGCCTCGGCCTCGCGCATCGGCTCGCCCTGCCGGCCGCCACGGCGACGCTGTGCCGCATAGATCAATCTGGCCCACATGCCGCTAACCACATAGGCGAGCGCAATGAAAATCAGCAACTGCTCCGAGAAGCGCGCCAGCAGCACACCGAAGACAGCGAGCAGCACAAGCAGGCGGATCGGCTGCTGATTACTGAGCGTAATCTCCTTGCCGCTCCAGAACCGCCACCGGCTCACCATCAGAAATCCCGTGAACAGCAGGAGCCCCATCCACACAAAGGCGATGCGGGCATCGTCGATCGGTGATCCATTGAAGCAATGGATCACACTCGCAATGACGCATGCAGCCGCCGGGATCGGCATACCTACAAAGTAGCGGCGTCCCGGGCGGCCGGGATTGCTGGGCTTGGGGTTCACCGTCACATTGAAGCGAGCGAGCCGGCAGGCACCACAGATCAGGAACAGGAACGCCGCAAACAGGCCAAGGTCCAATGCATTCTGCCGGAGACGCGCATGCGTGGCCAGCACCGGAAGCAAGCGGAACCCCCACGTGTAGGCGAGTACGCTCGGTGCCACGCCGAACGTGATTACGTCTGCAAGCGAATCGAGCTCCCGTCCGAAATCGCTCTCCGTGTTGGTCATGCGCGCGATCCTGCCGTCCAGGGCATCGAATGGCATTGCAAACAGGATCGCAATAGACGCACGGTCGAAGTGGCTGAAGTCCTGCGGCGTGGCAAGCACGCTCTGCATAATGGCGTAGAAGCCCGCGGCGATGTTGCCGGCGGTGAAGATGGACGGCAGCACGTACATGCCGCGCCGCGGCCGCCGTCGAAGCTGCCGCGTCTCCTCCAACCTAGGCCACCGTTGCCGGACCGCCCTTTGCCACGGGCAGCACCGCCAGAATGGTTGAACCGCCCTTGACCCGCTGCCCCTTGCGCACGCGCAGATCGGCATCCGGCGGCAGCAGCACATCGACACGGGAACCGAACTTGATGAGCCCGAGGCGCTGGCCGCGCTGCACCACATCGCCCGGCTTGACCCAGCAGACGATGCGCCGCGCCAGCAATCCGGCGATCTGCTTAACCTGGATGGACGAGCGGCCATCCTCGATCACGATCAGGTTGTGCTCGTTGAGCACGTTGGAATCGGCTCGCAGCGCGTTGAGGAAAAGTCCTCTCCGGTAGGTGACGGCGGTGACGCGGCCCTGCAGCGGCGAACGATTTACATGCACATCGAAGACACTCAGAAAGATGCTGAGGCGAAGAAAGTTCCCCTGTGGCGTCTCGATCCAGTCGGCTTCCGTCACCTTGCCATCGCCCGGCGACACGATATCGCCGGGTCCCGAAGGGATGCGGCGGGGCGGATCACGAAAGAACCATAGGAAAAAGACTGCGAGCAGCATCGGGAGTACGCCGATGGCCAACGACCCTGTCAGCCTCCATAGCAGGAGCGCTACGACAAGCAGTCCAGCGGCATAGAAGAACCCGTCACGAACCATACATGCACCATGATAGCGGCTATGGGTGCACGCGGCTATCCAAAGCCGTTGCGGCTACCGGCTCACCAACATCTCCATCGAGATCGCGTCCTCCACGGGATTGCGATAGTACGCCGCCCGTTTGCCGACCGCGCGAAAGCCAAGCTCCTCATAAAGGCGGATTGCCCGCTCGTTACTCGTTCGAACCTCAAGACGGATCACCGTTGCCCGCAGTGCGGAAGCCCACTCCAGCAGCGCAAGCAGCAGCGCACGACCAACGCCCTTCCCGCGATGTGGACCCGCGACGGCCAGATTCTGAATCTCCGCCTCCACCGGGAAGAAGGCAATCAGCGCGGAGCCAACCGTCATACCGCGAACGACGCCTGCCTCTTCGTCCACCAGCAGAATGCGCGTAAGCGCTCCGGAGACCGGTTCGATGCACTGCAGAAAGTCACGGCTTTGCCAGTGCGGCGGGTCGAAACTATCGTGCTCCAACTGAAGGATGGCCGGCAGATCGGCTTGTGTGGCCTTGCGGATCAACGCACACCTTTGGCCCGAAGCGCCAGCTCCGCATCTGGAACACGCAGGTAATGCGCATCCAGGAGGGAGGTATCGGCATAGGCTCCGGCTTCTATCGACCGCAGCGTAAGCTTCAGCATCTCGCGCAAGCCGGGCATCGGGATGCGACGAGCTGCTGGAGAAAGCCCTTCCAGAGCGTCCTCCGCAAAGACAACAGTATCCTCCGCATCCACTGCCGCAAGTGCGTCGGCACGGTAGAGCATCTGCTCGCGAAGCACACGCCCATCGCAAAACTCACCGGCATAGACATCGCCACGGCCCGCATCCAGCCACGTGTGCGTCGTACCCCGGCTGCTCGCGCCCAGCGCCAGCATCGCAAGCCGCGAGACAGCAATCACAGGTCTATCGATGGCTTCCGCCAAACCCTTTGCGGCGGCTATCCCGATGCGCAAGCCGGTGAACGATCCCGGACCAACGACGACCGCGATCGCGTCCAGTTCGCCCGGCCAGGCAAGCCCGGCATTCTGAAGGACCTCGGAGATACGCGGCATCAGATGCTCCTGCGTCTCACGTCCGGGAACGGCACGCTCGCTCACAATCTCCGCGCCGGCCTCAAAAGCGAGGTCCGCTACCGCAACGGCACCGTCACGTCCGCTTGTATCGATCAGCAGCAACCATCGCATCTATCGATGATAAGGGGGATGATAAAGGGGCTCTGCCAGCGGTAAATACCCAATCAGATCCCAGGGGCCGAGGGCCGTAGACCTACTGACTCGCACTGCTGCCCGCGGGCTTGGCGTCCCCGGTCTCATTCGTCTTTGGAAAGTAGCCGGAACGGGTCCGCACCACCAGCCGGTTGAAGCCCTTCTCTTTCGCGTCCACATGCACCGTTCGGTATCCGCCAAGCCGTGCGGGCTTGGTGGAGCGGTACGTAATCGTGTACTGCTTGCGGATGTCGCTCGCCACCTCAGAGGCAATCTCGTCCACCTGCTCCAGCCGCTTTGGGTAATACGCGACGCCACCCGTCTGCTCTGCCAGGGTGTCCAGCACACGCTTCGCATGCCGGCTCTCGCGCTTGTCCTCGTCCGGCCCAAACAGCAAACCCACGCAGTAGATGGTGGGTCCGTCCAGCTCCTGCACGCGCCGGATCGCATCTTCGAGCGACGAGCTCGACGCATTGTCATCGCCATCGGTGATGATGAGCAGCACCTGCTTGGGCTGCTTGGCGTTGCGCGCCAGGTAGTCGGCCGAGGCAATCACGGCGTCATAGATGGCCGTGCCGCCGCTCGCTTTAACGTAGTTCAGTCCCTCTTCCAGCTTCTTCAGGTCGCTGGTGAAATCCTGATCGATAAAGGCCTCCCAGGAGAAGTCGACGAGAAACGCCTCGTCCTTGGGATTGGAGAGCTTGATCAGGTCCAGTGACGCCTTGCCCACGGCGGCTCGCTTGTCGTACATCGAGCCGGAGCTGTCAATCAGAATGCCGAGCGACACCGGCAGATCCTCGTGCCGGAAGGAGGCGATCGTTTGCGGCACGCCATCTTCGTACACGTGAAAGGCGTCCTGCGTTAGCGTCTGGACTGCGTGGCCGTTATCCAGCACGCTGGCATTCAGGCGAACCTCGCCCACATTCGCGCGCAGCGTGTAGCGGCCGGCCTGGCGCTGAATCTCACTCTGGGAAGCTGCTCCGCCGGCGGGCGTTGCTGCCGCGGGCGCGGGTACGTCGCCATCGGGGGATGGCACCGGGTCCCGGTCCACGGTCAGCGACGGCCGGGGCTGCGATGCCGCCGGTGCCTGCTGCGGACTTTGCTGCGAGGGCGAAGCCGAGGTCTGTGCAGACGACACGCCTGTGATGAAAGCTACACACATCACGGGGACGATCCAGAGAACATTGCGAAAGCCGACTGCCCTACTCCGATGGTGCATAGTATCCCTGGCGGTTGTGGACTGATAGTTGCGGCAGACCCGGCGGTGGGTTCAGCTTTACCTTCAATTTACGCCAGTTACCGTCATGCCGCAGATCGGTCGGCTTATACCCGACCACGTACTCGTTGCGCAGTTCCGCGGAGATCCGGCTGGCGATATCGCTCAACTCGTTCACGTCCGTCACCCGGAACAGGCGGCCTCCCGTCTGCTCACAGATGTCGGTCAGTAGAATCGGTCCTTCCTTTTCCTCCTGCGTAGGCGCGTACACATCGAAAATGCCGATCGAATAGATCTGCACATCGCTCTCGCGCACTGCCTTGCGCAGCTCCCCCTCGGTGTAGCGCGACCGGTTGTCGCCACCGTCGGAGATGATCAGTAACGCTTTCCGCTCATACTTGCCCTGTTTCAGCTTGTTCACACCCAGGTACACCGCGTCGATCAATGCGGTACGAGACTGCGGCTTCAGCATCACCATGCGCGCGTCCACGTCCTCTACATTCGAGGTGTAATCCACCACGACGGAAGGCCGGTCGTTAAAGGCGATCACGAAAAACTCATCCTGCGGATTGGACGTGCGCATGAACTCGCTGAGAGCACGGCGTGCTCGGGCATACTTCGACGTCATGCTGCCGCTCAGGTCGAAGACAATGCCGATCGTCACCGGCGCGTCGTCCGTCGAGAAGCTGCGGATCGTCTGTGGCTGGTTGTTCTCATAGACGTAGAAGTTCTCCCGCTCCAGACCCGTGACCAGCCGGTTGCCACCATCGGTCACCGTCATGGGCACCAGCACCAGGTTCGCTTCGACACGGATCGTCGACTTTGGGTGCGCGGTACCCTTGGCCGTGACGTCTTTACCCTCGATCACGTCGCCCTTCGGCGCAGGTGCCGCGGCTGGCTTCTCAGGCGTGTGTGCCCGGTCCAGCGGATTCTCCTGTGCACTGCCGGCCAGGGTGCCGAGCAGAAGGGCTGCCAATACCACCATGCGCGGAAGCAGGTGCGCGCTGGCGAGCCCCTCCTGCATTGACCAGAAAAAAATTTGTCGTCTGCTCTCCATCTCCAACACCCTGCAGCGCCACGTGCCCGCCGTCTCCGTACCACTCTCTGTGACAGAAGCACCGGCAACCCCGCGCACGCGACCGGATCTTCTACTCACCTGGGAGTCAGATTGTACGTGAAGCACGGCATGGCGGACATCGCACACGACGGGAAAGGGCGCGGGGACCGGCTGAGAAGGCTTCCTAGTGCGCGGCTCCCTCCGGTGCCTTCTCGGCGCCCTTCGGCTTGCTCAGGAGAAAGGCAAGGAAGAACATGCCGGCTGTCATCCATGCAAGCATCCGGTACACATCGGCATAGCCCATCACGGCTGCCTGCTGGTTCAGCTGGCCGTAGATCTGTGCCTGCGCCGCATGCTGGCCCTGCGCCGCGCCGGAGCTCCTGCCCAGAACACCGCCCAGCTGCGTCACGCGGTCCGCATACACCTGGCTGCCCGCCTGCATGGCATTTTGCAGCCGTGCCTGGTGGAACAGCGACCGGTTCGTCACCTGCGCACCCGTCAGCGCAATCAGGATGGAGCCGCCGATGTTGCGGGCGAAGTTAATCAGCCCGGAGACCTGGTTGCTCGCCTCTCTTGGAAGACCCACGTAGGCCGCGTTCGTGATGGCGATGAAACAAAACGGGATCGGCAGCACCTGAATCACGCGCAGGATGGAGTTGTAGCCGAAGCTGATATCGAGCGTCAGGTGAGTCGACACAAACCAGTAAGCCCACGCAAAAAACAGAAATGCGATAGCCACCAGGTTGCGTGCCGGGAACTTATCCGAGAGGATGCCTGCCAGCGGTGCCGCAATCAAAAGAACCACGCCACCCGCGGTGAGAGCTTTTCCGGCGTTCGTCGCGTTGTAGTCCAGCAGAGACTGCAGGAACTGCGGCTGCAACACGGTTCCGGCATTCAGGATTCCTCCTACCAGCAGCATGAGGAAGCAGCAGATCGCGAAGTTCTTGAACTTGAACAGGCGCAGGTTCATGATCGGGCTCTTTGCGCCCCGCAATTCCCAAAGGATGAGGCCCCCCATCCCCAGCACAAACATCGCGGCGAAACTGCGGATGAAGTTCGAGGCGAACCAGTCGTTCTCCTCGCCCTTGTCCAGAAAGATCTGCAGGCCCGCCATGGAGAGCGTGAGGAAACCCAGGCCGATGTAATCCACGCGGAACAGGTTTGTTCGATCGTGCTTGATCCAGGGCGGGTCCTCCACCAGCCGCGTCACTAGCAGGAAGGCCATAATGCCGACCGGGATGTTGATGTAAAAAATCCAGCGCCAGGAGTAGTTGTCCGTGATCCACCCGCCCAGCGTCGGCCCGATTGATGGTGCTAGAACCGCCACCAG
>CAXTSF010000029.1:11415-20811 GCA_964246865.1 uncultured Terriglobus sp. | reverse complement strand
CCTATAACCTCCGTGCCATTGGAGGTGCCATGGGAGGTTTCCGCGGCGTGCGTGGGTGGGGGCGCGAGGGCCGGTGCGATGGTGCCGTGCTGCGTCCTTTGCGCCGCGATGCCAGCCGCTGCAAGAAGCAAGAGGCATACGAGCGCCGCGGTCCACTGTTGGTTTTCGGTGCCGTGCCGGGCTCGGCACCAGGAGGAGCGAGCCGAATTCATGGAACTCAGGATCGGCTAAACCGCAGCAGGCCGGCACCGGCCAGAGAGCAGAGGCCGAGCAGGGCTATCGCCGGCAAGGGGCTGCCGGTTTTTGGAAGCCTGGTGACGACCGGACGCGTACGCGGACGAGGCGTTCTGGCGGGTGGGGCAGCCGCGGCAGCACCCGCAGGAGCAGGCTGCTTTGTTGAGGCGGCAGGAGCGGAGCCCCCCAGGAGATCCGGCTGGGTTTCTGCACGGGCGAGCTCCTGATACTTTTGCGCCTTGATGCCCTCGTCCGGTCCGACTCTGACAGGAGAGAGCATCCAGAGACTGACCAACTGGAGGTCATCGCCGGAAAGGTCCTTGGGAGGACGGCCTTCGGAGACCGGGTCGATGGCGACTACCTTTTCGCCGTTGCTCTTGGCGAGGTCGACCGCCTGAGACTTGAAGTAGACAAACTCGAATGCCTCTCCTGAGGGGAAACGGAAGCCGCGCATGGCCTTGCGTCCGCTGGTACCCTGTGCCCAGAGCACGGGGCCATCCCCGCCGGGCAGCGCAGACCCGTTAACGGCGAGGAAGGTAACGGCCTTGCCGCCGGACGTATTTTCGACCTTCAAGACGGTGCGGTCGCTGAGGTGATCGACCACGCGGATGGAGTAGATGCCTGGATACAGCGTTTCGCTTGGGATCTCCGTTTTGGCGGTGACGGAAAAGTTGCGCTGCAGGGTCTGGGCGTGCACTGCGTGGGGCAGCGCCATCGGGAGAAGAGCGAATGTGCAAAGCAGGGAGCGCAGCTTCATGGAGTTGCCCCTCATTTCATTGGGAACTAGACACTTTTTGTCTGGAACTAGACACTTTGACGCCTGTGTAGGCTGTGAGACGGAGATTGTCGCTGCGGGACGACGGCCTGGAGTGAAACGTGAGTTGATGTCATGAAGAGGATGGATGCCGATACCTCCCACCTTCGCGGGATCGCGCCTGAGGCCAACGTGGTATGGGCGGCGCGCACTGCCCGCGATGGAATGTTGGAAGGGACGATTCGGTCTTTTCCGTCCCAGTAAGGGAGCGCGCCCGCTATAGTGGTCGAGATTACGGCAGGAGATGATGGTGCACGGCGAGTGGCAGATCCTCGATGTGGGCAGCATCTGGATGAAGGAGTTTGCCTCGGCCCTGGTGGCGATGCATCCGTGCACCGCATGGGCACCGGAGATGCGGTTTACCGGGGCGCTGGAACGATGGCAGCGGGAGGAGATGCTCGCCGACCCGCCTTTGACGGTCGTGCGATTTCCGCTGCAGCGCGGCTATGCGCGGACGCCCTTTCGGCAGATGCTCGGCTTCGAGCGTGGCCTGGTGAGGCGACTGACATTGCGCTGCGGGGAAGCGGCACTGTCGCCGCTGATCTGTTCCACGCCCTTCTACGCTCCGGTGGCGGAGCTGTGGCCGGGACCGGTGGTCTACTACGTCACTGACCTGACGGCCCGCTATGACGGGATCGATGCGGAGCAGGTAGCTGCGTTGGACAGGCGCATGTGTGCAGTTGCCGCAGCAGTCTGTCCGAACTCCCGGCGCATTGCGCGGTACCTGGAGACCGAAGCGCGATGTGCCCCGGAGAAGATCACAGTGGTTCCGAATGCGACGCGCGCCAGCAATATCGCGGCAGCTCCGGTTGGAGTCGCCCAACCGCTTCCGGCGGCAATTGCCCATCTCAGGCGCCCGATTGCCGGCGTTATGGGTACCCTTGCCGGAAATCGGGACGGGGTGCGGCGGGACGTGGCGCTGCGCGCCACGCCGGAACTGACGTGGGTCTTTGTCGGGCCTGTCTCCATGGGGATCCGCGAGCCCGCACAGGAGGCGGCGCGCACGGCCGTCATGCGGATGGGGCACTTTATCGGTAGCCGTCCTTATGGAGAGTTGCAGAGCTACGCCCGTGCCTTCGATGTGGCCGTGCTGCCCTATCGGAAGAAAGAACCGACCTTCTCCGGGAGTTCGACACGGTTTTATGAGCATCTGGCGGCATGCCGTCCGATGGTGGCCACCTGCGGATTTGCCGAGCTGCTGGAAAAGCTTCCCCTGCTGCGGCTGGTGCAGGACGCCTCGCAGATGGTGGAGGAGCTGCAGGAGTTGCGGCGGAACGACTTCCAGGACGGATACGAAGAGATGCGCTGGCAGGCGAGCCGGGAGGGTACGTGGGAGGAACGTGCGCGCGTGCTGGCCGGCACACTGACAGCACGGCCCGCGGCGATGGCAGCAGGGATGCCGCTAGACGCCTTTGCCCCAACCGATTAAGATCAGGAGGGTCATCCGGTGCGATCTCAATGCTGATGGCCGTATGCCGTTCGGTACTGGCGCACGCTGTCGTCGCCGTTTGAGTTGGCCAATTGAGTGAGGCACATGTCGGAGAGTGTTCAGAATCGGGTGCTTCGCGTGATTGCGACTGCGCTGCGCAAGCCGTTGGAGTCGGTGACGCCGGAGAGCACCTTTGAAGAGCTCGGTATTGACTCGCTCGACCGGCTCAACCTGCTTTTTGAGTTTGAAGGTGAGTTTGACATTCAGATTGATGACGAACAGGCGAAATCGATTACGAGTATCCGGCAGATGATCGACGGGATTCAGCAGCTGCTTGATGCGAAGAGCCAAGCTTCGCCCGCCACCTAGATGCGGCGAGTCGTTGTAACCGGGATGGGTGTCATCAGTGCGCTTGGGCCTGACCGCGACAGCTTCTGGCGGGCACTCACCGCAGGCATTTCTGGAATAAGGCCCATTCAGAGTGTCGATACCGCCGGACTGCGGTTTACCACAGCTGCGGAGGTAAGCAGTTACGACCCGGAAGCTCATTTTGACAGTAAGGAGCTGCCATTCCTGGACCGTTTCGCGCAGTTTGCGCTGATCTCCGCGAAGGAGGCGGTGAAGCAGGCGGGCGTCGAGTGGACCGATGAGCTGCGGGAGGGGTCCGCAGTGATCACGGGATCCTGTATGGGTGGCCGGGCCGCGGAAGAGGCTGGGTACTGGGAGCTCTTCCACCACAACCGCACGCGCGTGCATCCACTGACCATTCCGCTGAGCATGAGCAATGCGGGTGCCAGCCATATCTCCATGAAGTACGGCATTCAGGGGCCGACCTACACCGTCTCAACGGCGTGCTCGTCGTCCGCGCACGCCATCGGCCAGGCGTTCTGGATGGTGCGGTCCGGCAGCGCGCTGATGGCCATCGCCGGCGGCAGCGAGACGACGATGCTGATCGGTCTGCTGAAGGCGTGGGAGGCGATGCGGGTGATCAGCAAGGACACGTGCCGGCCCTTCTCCGCGGAGCGCTCCGGCCTGGTGCTGGGCGAGGGCGGTGCCACGCTGGTGCTGGAGCCACTGGAGGCGGCGCTGGCACGGGGTGCCACACCCCTAGCGGAGATCGTGGGCTTCGGCATGACCTCGGACGCGAGCCACATCACGCAACCCTCTCCGGCGGGCGCGGCACGTGCCATGCGCAACGCGATGCAGGACGCCGGCCTGGCACCGGAGCAGGTGGGCTATATCAACGCGCACGGCACGGCGACCCTGGTCAACGACAGAATGGAGACGGCGGCGATCCGTGCGGTGTTTGGGGCACATGCAGACCGGCTTGCGGTAAGCTCCACGAAATCCATGCACGGCCATACGCTGGGGGCGGCCGGTGCGCTGGAGGCGGTGGCGTCTGTGATGACGCTGCGCGAGGGGATCGTACCGCCAACGGCAAACTATCTTTCGGCCGATCCGGAGTGCGACCTGGATGTGGTGCCGAACACGGCGAGGGCGCTCGAGGTGGAGGCATGCCTTTCCAACTCGTTTGCGTTTGGCGGGTTGAACGCCGTGCTCGCCTTCAAGAAGTACCCGTAGGCATTACCGAAGCCGGCTGACCGCCTCAGCGGCGGCAACAGCGCTGGCCCAGGCCCACTGAAAATTATGGCCGCCGAGGTGGCCGGTGACGTCGACGACCTCGCCGATGAAGAATAGTCCTGGAGCACGTTTGGCCTGCATGGAGGTGCTGTCGAGCTCCGCGGTGCTGACGCCGCCGGCGGTGACCTCTGCCTTGCTGTAGCCCTCGGTTCCTTCCGGCTGTACCGTAAAGGCGTGGAGTCTCTGCTCAAGCGCTTGGACAGCGCTGTTCTTCCAGTGTGGCGGCAGGTTGTGCTCGAGCCAGCGCTCCGCGAGGCGTGCCGGCAGGTGTCTCCGCACACATTGCAAAGCCACGTTGCGGTCGCGCGACGGACCAGCGTCGAGCAGGTTCGTGAAAACATCCCTGCCCGGTGCGAGATCGAAGCTGAGGGACTCACCCGGTGACCAGTAGGAGGAGATCTGCAGTGCCACCGGCCCGGAGAGCCCGCGGTGCGTGAACAGCAGCTTCTCGCGAAAGCTCGGCGTGGGGTGCCGATTGCCGTTGCGCGCACTGCCCGCGGTGGCGACTGCCTCGGCGGAGACGCCGGCAAGATCGGCCCATTGCGCCAGGTCCGCGGTGCCGAAGGTGAGCGGTACCAGAGCGGGGCGGGGCACAACGACCTCCATGCCGAGTGAGCGGGCGATTCCATGGCCGACATCGGTGGCGCCCATCTTCGGGATCGACAGGCCACCGGTCGCGACGACCACGTTGCTGGCCGCGATCTCACCGGCGGAGGTATGGACGAGGTAGCCGTCACCGGACGGTGTGATCCCTTGGATCGCGGTGCGCAGGCGAAGGTCGACATGGCCGACGCGGCACTCCTCCTCCAGCATCGTGACGATCGCCTGCGCGGAGCCGTCGCAGAAGAGCTGGCCCAGGGTCTTCTCGTGGTACGGGATGCGGTGGCGCTCCACGAGTGCGATGAAGTCCGCAGGGGTGTAGCGTGCGAGCGCGCTTTTTGCGAAGTGCGGATTGCCGGACAGGAAGTTCGCGGGAGTTGTGTGCAGGTTGGTAAAGTTGCAGCGGCCGCCGCCGGAGATGAGGATCTTGCGGCCAGGCCGGTCCGCGGCATCGAGCAGAACCACGGCCCGGCCGCGCTTCCCGATCTCCGCCGCGCAGAGCAGGCCGCCAGCACCCGCGCCGAGGACGACGGTGTGGACGGGGCGATGTGGGAGAGAGCTGGGCACCTCCCGTTATTCTAGGAGGTATGGCGATCGCGACAGACGCACCGACACTGGTGCCAGGGACGGTAAACAGCAATCGACAGAAGGTGCTGGGCCGCGCGGCGCGGCTGGGCGGCGGCATGGAGGGTCAGCGCGTCTATGCGCTGCAGTGCCAGGTCGCGGGTTGCGGCCATGTGTACGGCGAGGAGGGTATCCGGGTGCACCAGAGGCGGTGTCCGCGATGCCAGGAGGGTAAACCGGGGCTGCCTGTGCCGGTGCTGGAGGCAACGCTGTTCGGATAGCTCTGGCAGACCCGTCAAAGGGTAGAAGGGCATCGTCGCAAAGGATGCAGCAGGCCTTCTGACCTGCGCTGCGTTTACGCTTGAGAGGACATGCCGATGCGATTCTTCCCACGAGCTCTGATCGTTGCTGTTGCGTCTTCTGTATCGCTGGCGGGCTTTGCGGCTACGCCGGTTGCCGGGTACAGGGTGATTGCGAAGTATCCCCACTCGACAGAAAGCTATACCGAAGGTCTCTTTTACCTGGATGGGCTGTTTTACGAGGGCACGGGGCGCGAAGGGCATTCGGCGCTGCTGGCGATCGCACCCGCGACGGGAAATCCGGTGCAGCGGCACGACCTGCCCCCGCAGTACTTCGGCGAGGGCATTGTGGACTGGGGGCCGAACGTATACGAGTGGACCTGGCAGTCGCACATCTGTTTTGTCTATGACCGCTTCACACTGCGGCCGGTAAAGCAGTTCACCTACACGGGCGAGGGCTGGGGCATGACCCGCGATACCCGGCAGATCATCACGAGCGATGGATCGGCGACGCTGCGCTTTCGTGATCCTGCGACCTTCAAAGAGACGCGCAGCATCGTGGTGAAGGATGGCGGCAAGCCCGTCGACCAGCTGAACGAACTGGAGTACATCAAGGGCGAGATCTACGCGAACATCTGGCATAGCGATCGGGTTGCGCGCATCTCGCCACGCGACGGCCGGGTGCTGGGCTATATCGACTTCACCGGCCTGCTGCCTGCAGGCCAGAAGGTGGATGCGGAGTCGGTGCTGAACGGCATCGCGTACGACGCAAAGGGTGACCGCCTGTTCGTGACCGGCAAGCAGTGGCCCGCGATCTTCGAGGTGAAGGTCGTGACGAGGAAGCCGTAACATCACGCCTGCGTTAGTCGTTTGTGGTCGCGTTATGCCTACGTTCGCGGTCAGCCCCATCTAGCTCTTTGACAGTGCTGCCACCGTGATGACGCCTACCAGCGCTGCCGTTACCCCAAGGATCACAAGCAGGGCTTGCGTGCGGTCAGTGTGCCTCTTGTGAAGATAGTCAAACCACCATAGCCGTCCTCTACTTTGCGTACCTGGTGTATTTCTGAATCACGTCACGCTTGAGATCGCCATCATAGATCGTGAAACTTTCCTGATTATGGGAGAAAGGTTCTCTGCAGCAATGCGCACTACACTTAATTTGGCTTGCGAGTACTAGGGTCTCCACCTTTTGCTTCACCTGACCGCATGCTTCGACGGCGTTGGATTCTGTTGAACTGGAGCCAGCGCTAGCTCAGTCGTCAGCAGGGCGAAATAAGGCTACACAGCTTCCGTCTTACCCTAACACTCGACATCGATAAACCTGTTCGCATCTGTGCACTCCAGAGTGCAGTTCTGCTATTTGCCCCGGCGCTGACGCTGGTCGTTATTTTACTTCTGCGACAAGCCACATGTTATCGCTGGTCGGTAACCTGTCCGGCAGTTCAAAACGAGTGATCTTGTACCCCGCATCCATCAACATGCGGCTGAGTAAATGCGGCGTGAAGTAGTTAACGTGATCTGGAAAGCGGAAACCGCACCAGTCCCTCCCGCGCAAAACTCTGTTCCAGCTCGCAAAATTTGGAACCTTTACGATGAGTTTCGCGTTCGCTCTGAGCACCCTCCTAGTCATCAGTAGAACTTCTCTGGGGTTGACTTCATGTTCAAGGTAGGAAGTCATAATCACGCCCTTGAACTCGTTAGGCGGAAAAGCCTTGAGCCCAGACAGCGCGTCATCCTGAATTACGGTACCGCCACGGGCAGCAAATCTGGCGTTCGCAACTTGACTGAGCTCATGCGAGATCTCAATGCCGAAAGGGATGTAGCGTGGCGGAAACCGGGCTAACGTATGACCGCCAGCGCAGCCGATGTCCAATATGCGGCCTGGCCCGCAGTAGGTCTTTACTAAACCGAGTAGCTTATCCCTTTTTAGGATGGATTGTACGAACGTCTTCGGCAGGCGGCCCAGCTTGTAAAACAGAGGACTCCGGTGTCGACGTTGTTCGGTCTCCGCGGAGAACGTGCGTTCCCATGCGAAGCTCTCTTCCAATTCCTCATACTTGGGCGGGTTTTCTAAATAAAGCATTGCGCACGTGCGGCACTGCTTCAGGAGCCACGGCGGTTGTGAGTAGTTGCTGGCCCGTTGTTCGTAATTCGTCATGTTGCAAACCGGGCGACCGCGGAGGATAGTCCTGTCCATCACAAAAGTCTACCGCACGCCTAAATTTGTGCCAAATAGCCGAAGGGCCACTCGCACGAGAGCCCTTCGGCTAATCACCTTTATTCAAAACAATCATCAATAAGCATTGCCGATAGAGGTTCTGATGTTGCCACCATAAGCAAAGATGTCAAACAACTCGTTTATAGATGGATCTCCTCCGACAAGCGACGGTCCACCGTCCACAGCCTGACCTGTACCGGTCACGTCTATAAAGTCGCTCCCATTCGTGCTAGCACCTATCAGTGTTTGGTGCCCACTGTCGTTCGTGCGAAATGCAGTGTACAGGTAACCATTCCATGCAACCAAGGATGGAGCGTAAGACGTCTGCTGTGAACAGCTAGTTGGATCTATAAAGGTGAAGCTGCTTCGGCTTGGATCGAATCTGTAGAAGTACAGGCAGTGGGAATTCCCGCGGTCCTCAAAACCCATATAAAGCAAACCCTTGAAAAAGGCCATGCCGGGTTGAAAGTTCATTTGGTGAAGGAAAGTGTCATCTTGACAATTGACCGTCGTTTGACCCTGAACCATGGAGCACAAAATAGGCGTGTGAGCTGATGCATTCATGTAGCTGACATACACGACCGCATTCGTTGGGTCGTTGGCAAGAGCAGGCGAATAAACCGTCGCGGGCGTGTTTACGACAGCGAGACTTCCCCAACTCACACCAAGATCCGATGAAAATGCAATGTAGTTAGTACCCGCGGGCGTTGTGAATGCCAAAGCTAAAGTGCGCGTATTTCCAACACGGACTAGCGCTGGGTTAACACTAGACGTAGCGTAGCCGAAGCCGGAGATGTAGACGTTTGTTGGATTGCTAAATCCACTCGGTTGTAGACTTGGGTTTGACGCGATCTGGATATAGCAGTTACCTGCTGATAGGCAGTTGGTGGATGTGTACGCGATCGTAATTCCATTAACTTATGCTCCGGACGGTGTCGGTCGTTGAGCCGTGCCTCCAACGGGCAGTGGTGGATTGTTGATACCACTGCCACCATAAGCAACCCTCTGCCCGTATGCTCCGGGGCAGACGATTGACAGGGCTACGAGTAGAAGCGTGCCCACTATTGCGGTTACCCGAACTTTCATTGTGGATCTCCTTTACATCGCCTGGGGGGCTGCGAACGAGGAGAAACGCTTTGTACATGGCTGTTGGATAGAGGTCGGCCACGTTTGAGCGAACATGTTCTTGCTGCTACCACTCTAATCTTGTAAAGGAGAATGTTCGTGTCGTAAGAGTAAATTTATCTTGCCATGCCGAATCGCTGCACAGGACGTCAGCACTCTTATGAGGATAAAGTGACTCCGTGCCGAGCCTCGCGCATCGACTTCAACCGGAGATGCGGGCGGAGGCGAATCGTGGGTGTCGCGCGCTTCGCCAGTGTCGTACCGCTCATTGATTAAAGGAACGGCATCGGCGGACCCGATATCAACCAGCCAGGAAGATTCAAGGACGATGAAACACTCGCCCACTTCGACAAGGGCGTTCCGACGATTTCCAAGAACGAGTCATACTATCTCGACTACTGGCGGCAGTGGTGGGCAGCGAACGCCGCGCGTCTCTCCACGCCCTAATACTTATATGCAAGAGAGGGCGGCG
>CAXTSF010000029.1:0-11405 GCA_964246865.1 uncultured Terriglobus sp. | reverse complement strand
CCCCCCCACTATTAAATAAACCAAACTGTGGGGGGCTAAACCGCCCCCCCCTTTTCTTTTGCGGGTTTCGGTTCGTTACGGGTTGAGGACAACCGGGTGCAGGACGCCGCCGTTGCTCTTGTTGGCCGTGTCGCCCACGCCGTTAATCACGTGCGTGATGCTGCCGTTGCCGTTGAGGAAGACGGTGCCGGCATCATGGATGGCGATGCCGCTCGTCTTCGGCGTGATGATGGCGTTGTCTTCTACGATGTCGATGCCCTGATTGAAGAAGGAGTAGACGCCGAGGCCGAACGCCTTGTGCGACGTGACGTAGTTGCTCACGACGTAGGAGGGATAGCCATTGGCGGTGCCGCTCATCCATGCGGTCTGGCTGGGCGGATCGTAGGGCAGCTCGCTTTGGTAGAAGATCGTGGTGCCGCCGTTGCCGTTCCAGAGGACCTGCTCCTTCTGGTAGTGCTCCACGGCGAGGCCGAGCGCGGTGACGTTGTTGCCGTTAACCACGAGGCCGTGGTCGCCGAGGTTGACGTTCCACTTGGCACCGGCACCGTGATCGGCGCGCCATGCCCAGATGTCATCCAGCAGGACATTGTCACGGTTGATCTCGAGGCTGGTCGTGGCGGTGCCGACCGTGGCGCCGCCGATGCGGAAATACACATCGTTCAGCGTGACCGGGTTCGCAGGATTCGCGGCGCGCTTGCCGTTGTCCTTGTCGCCCGAATCGGTTTCGTCTGCGCCGGCGTTGCCGTGCCGCTTGCCTACCTGCAGCAGGACAGGCGAGTTTACCGGGCCGGCATCGACGATCACACCGGCAATCTGCACGCCGTCCACATCATCCACGGAGATGGCGGTATCGCCCTTTTGTGGCACGACGGTCGCAAGCCCGAGACCGAGGATCACCGTGTTGGCACGCTTGACCTTAATCGGTTGCTGAAGCTGGTAGACACCCGGGGTCAGAATCAGGTTCTTTCCGTCTTCCAGGGCATCGTTGATCTCGCGTACGGAGGTGGAGGGTGTGGCGATAAGGAAGCGGTTGATCGGGATGGACCGGCCCGGAGCAGTGGCACCCGCGCCCCAGGTCGTGCCAACGGAGCCCGTGCGGACCCCTGGCGCAAAGACGTTGTAGTTGCCCGCCGAGTCGACGTATAGGTAAGGCTTTTCGCGGCTGATCGGCGTGCTTGGGAGGTTGGTGTAGGCGGGGTTCGGATAGGACTGCGCCGGTGCTCCTGTGACGCCGGAGAAGACCTGATTCCAGACAGCGTTGGTCCAGTTGGTGACGGTGCTGTCGCGCATATAGAACTGCTGTTGCGAGCCGTTGATGATCGTGGCTCCAACGGAGTCTGCGATGAAGCCGCCGCTGGCGTAGGAGGGTCCGGTGCAGTAATCCATCAGGGTCGCCTGGCCGTTCAGGCGTACGCGGCGCATTGGCGATGCCTGCGAGACGGCCCAGAAGTTGCCGGTGTAGCAGCCGGCGTTCGGCGTGGTGACATTGATGGCCAGGTTTGACAGCGAACGCCAGAAGTTGCTGAGCGCGGTGCAGCCATTGCTGTCGCACTGGTTGTAGGCGTTGATGGAGCCGTTGATGGTGACCGCATCCGGCGTGGTACCGAGCCCGGCAACATCGGTGTAGTAACCGACCTGGAAGCCGAGCGGGCTTGTGGCTGTGCCGTAGGTACCCGGCTTGAAGAGCACGGCATAGCGCTCTGTGCCGAACTGATTGCCAACCTGCTGGGTGGAGATCTTGTCGACGGCTGCCTTGATCTGGGCGGTGGTCATGCCGGGATCGAAGATGAGGACGTTTGGTCCGAAGTTCGGAGCCGTGGCGCTCTGCGCGGGTGCAACGGCGGCAAGTGTGCCGAGGCCGAAAAAAATCGTTCCGAGTCGCAGAACGGCTCGCGACGCCGGAGATGGAGCATGATGAAGGGTCATCGTTGTGGCTTCCGTGGAAGTGAGTTTGACTTGCCGGGCCACACTAGGCTGCGCCATTAAGGCTTGTCAAACCTTCTCCGTGCGGAGCGGTCTAACGCCGACTTGCCGGTGTCAGCGGCGTGCTTTGGCGGAACGGCTGCAGTCCACTCCGCGGCGTCCGATCATCTGATCAGGACGTAAGACAGAGCAGCCGTCCCGTGATGGCGATGGGGTCACAGATTTGTGGGACTAGCGTCCGTACTTCGCGCGTTATTTGGTTATTTCTTCCTCATCCTGATGGTGAGGATCGTCGGCCGGCGTCCGGGAAAGCAGCTCGCTCCGTTCGAGTTTGTGCTGATCTTCTTTCTGGGAGGCCTGACGCTCACCGGCATTGTGCAGGAGGAGGCGTCGCTGACCAACGCCGTTTGCCAGATCATCGCGGTCGCGGCAGGACACACACTGGTGGTCTCGCTGAGATCGCATTCGCCCAAAATCGCGCGTTTACTCGATGGCACACCGCTCATGCTGCTGGAGGGTGGGCAGTGGCGCTCCCGCACGATGCAGCAGATGCGCATTGCGGACGATGACGTGATGGCGATGGCGCGAGACCAGGGCATTCGAACCCTTGAGGGGATCGACACAGCCGTGCTGGAGCGCAATGGCGAGATCAGCATTATTCCGAGGAAAGGATAAACCGATGCCGCAACTGTTGAGCGAAGCCATCGATACGGATTCGATCGCAAAGGTCGATAACGCCGTGGCTGTGGGTGAGGATCTCCAGTTCCAGGAGAGGTGGTGGAGATTTGAGCGGGCCATCTGGGCCGTCTTTCTCCTGATCCTGATCGCGGATGTGCTGGGTGTCTTCGGGCGCGGATGGCTCAGCAAGAAGGAGATTCACCTTTCGGGATCGGGGATCGATGTCTGGTACGAACGCGTAGAACGGGCGGGCACACCCTCCGAGCTCTCCATTGACTTTCAACCGGGTGCGATCCAGAACGGCGAGGTGCGGCTCTTTGTGAGCAACAGCATCATCAAGGGGCTGGGCAACCAGCGCATCGCGCCGCAGCCGGAGCGATCCGTTGTGGGCGAGGACGGCGTCACGTACATCTTTCCCGCGACAACGGCACCGGCCAAGGTGAGCTTTGCGTTGCAGCCATCCTTCCCCGGGCTGCACCGCTTTGTGCTTCAGGTACCGGGCAAACAACCGGCAATCGGGAGAGTCGTGGTGATGCCCTAAGCCATGTACACCATTCTCCATGCCGTGCTCGGCTATTTCTTCCTGCTGCTGGTGGTGCGCGTGCTGACGCGCAGGCCGGGCGGGCAGATGACCATGTTTGAGTTCGTCATTGTGTTTTTAATGGGCGGCGTCATCATTCTGTCTACCGTCGGCAATGACCGGTCCGTGACGAACTGCACCTGCGCCGTGATCGCGGTGGGACTGATGCACCGGTCCATGTCCTGGATGAAGCAGCGCTACCCAAAGCTGGGTGTGCTGGTGGACGGCACACCGTTGGTGCTGGTGCGCAAAGGTGAGTGGCAGCAGGAGGCAGTGAAGGGCATGCGCATGGCCCCTGAGGACGTGATGGCGGCTGCCCGCTCCAAGGGCGTGCGCACCTTTGAGGAGATCGACTATGCCATCCTCGAGCGCAATGGAGGCATCAGCATCCTTCCGCGCGAGGAGAAGAAAAGCTAGATGCCGCAAGGTGCCGGAGGAAGCAGCCACGAGCGCGAGGTGAAGACCGACGTGCCTGCGCGGTTGGACCGCTTGCCCTGGTCTGGCTGGCATACGCGCATCATCCTGGCGCTGGGCACCTCCTGGCTGCTGGACGGTCTGGAGGTGACGCTGACGGGATCCCTCTCCGGCGTTCTGCAAAGCGCGCAGGGACTTTCGCTCTCGGACAAGCAGGTGACCGGCGCGGCCACGGTATATCTGACCGGTGCTGTCCTGGGAGCGCTGCTCTTCGGCTACCTGACAGACCGGCTCGGCCGAAAGCGGCTCTTTCTAGTGACGCTGGCGACCTACTCCGCCGCTACCGTGCTCACTGCGTTCTCACACGGCTTTGCGACCTTTGCGCTCTTCCGCTTCTTCACAGGGCTCGGCATCGGCGGCGAATATGCGGCGATCAACTCCGCCGTGGACGAACTGATTCCCGGCAAGCTGCGGGGCACGGTGGACCTGCTGGTGAATGGAACCTTCTGGGTGGGCGCATCGATCGGTGCCGTGGCGACGTCGCTCCTGTTGCACAGTGGAGGGCACCTGCAGCAGGTGGGATGGCGGTATGCCTTCGGCATCGGCGGCACGCTCGGGGCGGCCGTATTGCTGCTGCGGCTGCAGGTCCCGGAGAGCCCGCGATGGTTGATGCTGCGAGGTCGTGAGGACGAGGCTCGCCAGGTGGTGGAGTCGATCGAGCAGAAGGTGTCCGGTGGTGATCCCGTGAAGCTGCCCGCGCCCGAAGGCGAGCCGATGACGATTGCAGTCCGGGACCACACGCCTTGGAGCGATATCTTCGGCAGCATGCTTGGTGAGAATCGCAGCCGGTCGTTTCTGTCGCTGGTCCTGATGGTAGGGCAGGCGTTCTTCTTCAACGCTGTCTTCTTCACCTATGGGCTGGTGGTGAAGCGCTTTTACGGCATCCCGGATGACGCTTTGCCGATGCACCTTTTGCCGTTTGCCCTGGGCAGCTTCTTCGGGCCGCTGCTGCTGGGCCGGCTCTTTGACCGGATTGGCCGCAAGCCGATGATTACGGCCACCTACGGCATCTCGGGCGGGCTTCTGCTGCTGACGCTCGTGCCCTTCGCGCAGGGGTGGATCGGGCCACGCGGCCTCGGCATTCTGTTTACGATCATCTTCTTCGTGGCTTCATCTGCGGCCAGCGCAGCTTATCTGACAGTGTCGGAGATCTTTCCGCTGGAGGTGCGCGCGTTTGCCATTGCGGTCTTTTATGCCATTGGCACGTGCCTTGGCGGGGTAGGTGCGCCGCTGCTCTTCGGTGTGCTGATCCACTCGGGCTCGCGCTGGGCGGTGAGCGGCGGATATGCCATTGGCGCGGCGCTGATGCTTGCAGGATCGCTGTGTGAGTGGCGGATCGGTGTAGAGGCCGCCGGCAAGTCGCTGGAGAGCGTGTCAAAACCATTGCAAAGCCGCTAGGGGTGGATATGCAGAAACGCCCATGCGATGGCCGCATGGGCTGCTGAATCCGCATAACGGAGCCTGAGAATGACGGCCTAGGCAGTTGCGGGCTTGTGACGCTTCTTCTTGTAGGCGACCAGATCGTCCTGCCAGGAGCCGAGCGCCGATGCGAGTGGGGACTCCTCCGCACTGCGCTTCTGCTGCTGCTGCAGCTTGTCGATCTCGGCACCGAAGGCGGTTCGAGGCATCTTGGTGAGGGTGCCGTTCAGCGTGGAAACGGCGGTCGCGGCCGCTGCGGGTGTGGCAGCGGAGTCATGCTCTGGGGCGACATAGCCCTCCGGCCGGAAGGATCGGGGAAGTTCGCTCTCGGCGTACTCCATTCCGGAGGCGACCAGGCCCTTCGCGGTCTCCGCGAGGGCGTCCCGCTTGAGGGAAAGCTTGCGCACAGCGGAGTCGCGGAGTGCGTCGGTGGCAAAGGTCTCGTGCTTGAGGAGATGAAGGAGCTTGCGGTCGTAGAGGTCGATCTCCCGAAGGATATCGCGGAGATAGTACTTGTCTTGAACGACAATGCGCATAATGAGCGTGCTCCTAAAACACAGGGTAGGGACGAAGAGGGAAGAACGATGAGTGATGGGCTTGGTGCGAGGATGTAGGCGTGTATGCCGCTCTGTCTCCACGTATAGGATACGCTGCGCCCGGGACGGGAGCGCGGGAGGCACCCTGGAAATCTTGGGCCAGAGCCGATCACGACGAGCCGATGCCGATCAAACTTGGAGAGAGTCAGCCGTGAGAGTGGGTTTGGAGCACGAAGAAGGGATGGCATCACCATCCCTTCTTGCCGAACGAAACTATTCCCGCTGCCGTTCAGTCAACGTCTGTTTGCCACATGGCGGTGAGAACCGGGAGTTCCCGGTCAGCGTGCATTAGGCTACGCGAACGTTCTCTGCCTGCCAGCCCTTGGGGCCCTTCACGACGTTGAATTCGACGCGCTGGCCTTCCTGGAGCGAGCGGAAGCCCTGTGCCTGAATGGCGGTGTGGTGCACGAAAACATCCTCGCCGTTATCGCGCGAGAGGAATCCGAAACCCTTGGCATCGTTGAACCACTTGACTGTTCCCTGTTCCATTGCTGTTCCCTGTCCTTGTTACTTCTCTTTTGATGTGTCGCTGAATTCTCAATACGGCTTTTGCTGGTGCGTTTTGGGCAGGGCGAGCAAAGTACCAGAAACTGAGTTCTAACGATTGCGTGAAGAATAACACGAAAGGCACATGGATGCGCTACCTTTTTCTTCGGCATCCGTCCAACGGTCTTCGTCTCCGCACGCCGCACGTCAGGCCTCCTCGGGAGACTCCTCCTGCGCCGGACCGGGCGTGGACCCAAATCCCGCCTGCTGCGAAAGCCGCTCGAGCTCCGCGCCGAGCCGCCGCACCTCAGCCTCGAGCTCCGTAACGCGCTCGGCGAGGCTACCCTGCCGCACAGCCGGCGGCTCCCCTGAGCCCGGGCCCGCAGCCGCCCGCGAAAGCGGAGGCTGGCCAGCCAGCAGATGCGCATAACGCTGCTCCTTGTTACCGGGCTGGCGTTCCAACAGGGCAACAAGCGGCTCAGGCCGATTCTCCTGGGGCACACTCAAACGTGTCAGGGCAGAGATCACCGCGGAGATGTCGTCAAAGGTATGCAGGCGGTCCGCGCGGCTGCGCAGCTCGCCCGGCGTTTGAGGGCCGCGCAGCAGCAGCAGGCAAAGTACAGCCGCCTCATCGCGGCGCAGTTGAAATACAGTGCGGGCGCGGTTTTCATACCGCGCAACGCGGCTGCCATGATCTACCGAGACCAGATCCAGATCTTCAAGCGAACGCAGCGCATCGCGCACCTCGCCCTCCGTCAGCACCATCACTGGCTCGCGCGAGCTCTTCTGGTTGCACGCAGCCATCAGCGCGTTCAACGAGAGCGGATACAGGTCCGGCGTGGTGCTCTCTTTTTCCATGAGAGAACCGAGGACACGCGCTTCGACCGGAGTGATCTGCATGCACCCATCCTATGCGACCGGAACGAACTGAGTGGCAAGCCAGTGGGCGATGCCGCTGACAAACGTCAACGACCCGGCAGAGGGATGCCGGACTCGCGATAGATGTCCTCAATCGCTTCGAGGTCGTGCAGACCGTCCTCTCCGGGGGCGATGGGCTCGCGGCCCTCGGCTACCGCCTGCGCCAGGTCCTCGCCCTCCAGCCGGAACTGTGAGGGCTGATCCCTGGGCGTGGTCTCGTCGATCTCGATGAGCTTGCCCGTGGCGGCATCGGTGTAGCGCGCCAGGAGGTGAAAGCGTGCATGCGGGGTGAAGGCTGGATCCAGCGTGAGCGTGCCGCGCTCTGCGGTGATGCGCAGATAGTCAGGCAGCTTCTCCAGGTAGGACGAACGGCAGAGCGCGGGAGCGGTGGACATCTGGTGAGGCACGGGGAAGTGGCTGACCCACTCGATCGTCTGCTCCAGGCCGGCATCGTTGACGGTTGCGCGCGTGTCCGTGGTGCGCACGGGTTCGGTGCCGAAGAGATAACGCAGAGCGTTCAGCGGGTATACGCCCAGGTCGTAGATGGACCCGCCTTCCTGCGGATTCATGCGCCATCCTGGTCCCAGGGCAAAGCCGAACTGTGATTCGACCTGCCTTATCTCGCCCAGCACGCCGCTCTGGACGATCTCCCGTGTGCGTTGATGGATGACATCGTGCGGGCAGCGATAGGCCATGCTGAGCTTGACGCCGGCGTTTCTGCAGGCGTCTACCATGGCTTGGCAGTCGCTGGCACGCGGTGCCATGGGCTTCTCGCAGAGCACGTGCTTGCCGGCGCGGGCGGCGCGCTCCGTAAACTCGCGATGCAAGGTAACAGGCAGGGCGAGGTAGACGCCGTGGATCTCGGGATTGTCGGCGATGCGTTCAAAATCGGCGTAGGTATAGCGGTGCGCGGCGCCGTAACGCTTGCCAAAGCTGTTCGCCTTCTCGAGGCTGCCGCTGACCATGGCGCTGGCGTGTACGACAGAGGAGCCGGCGATGGCGGTGAGAAACATCTCAGCGATCTTGCCCAGACCGACGATGGCGTAGCCGAAGCTGGATGCATTTGTTTCTCGCGTGCGCGGGGAGAACGGAAACATGCCTCTTAGCTTACCTTTGCGGAGGCTGCGGGAGCCGATCTCGCAAGAGGAATACTCCTGCGATCCAGTGAAGCCACTGAATGCAAGATTTTGCACGTATGGCGAATGAGGTTCTATCAATACAACTTTGTCGTCATAGGCCGATGCTCGTGTGGCGTGAATCGGCGTACTGTTCTCTCAGAAGCAATACCACCTTCGGGGGAGGTTCACTACTATGAGCATGATCGCAATCGTCTGTCTGATTCCCATGATTTCCATGGGGTTCCTTGGTTTTGTCGAAATCCGTTCTTCGCTGACGACCAAATCCAACCTGTAAGTGCTTTCAGATCGACGGATTTCTTCCCCCAAGAGGTTCGTACCGGTCGAAGTGACACAACATGGAAAGGCCAGCCGCGAGCGGCTGGCCTTTGCCCTTGCCCGATACAGATGCTAGGCGAGGACGGCTTCGATCTCGCCGAGACCCCAGGCCAGGTCGTCGCGGCTGATGACGAGTGGCGGTGCGATGCGGATGACGGTGCCGTGAGTCTCCTTGCAGAGCACACCTCGGTCCCGCAGCGCCTCGCAGAATGGACGTGCCGAGGTGTTCAGTTCGAGTGCAATCCATAGACCGCAGCCGCGCACCTCTCGGAGGTGAGGGCTCCTGAGTTGCTGGAGCCGGTGCAGGGCATAGGCGCCAAGCTCCGCGGAGCGGTTGCAGAGATCCTCGTCCGTAAGAACGCGGAGGGCGGCACGGGCGACGGCGCAGGCGAGTGGATTGCCGCCAAAGGTGCTGCCGTGGTCGCCGGGCTGAAAGACGCCGAGCACCTCGCGCGAGCTGAGCACTGCGGAAACAGGGTAGAAGCCGCCGGAGAGCGCCTTGCCGACGATGACGGCGTCCGGCCACACATCCTCATGATGGTGAGCGAAGAGCCGGCCCGTGCGGCCAAGGCCGGATTGGATCTCATCGGCGAGGAAGAGAACATTGCGTTCGCGGCAGATTGCCTCCACCTCGCGCAGGTATCCAGCCGGCGGCAGGATGATGCCTGCTTCGCCCTGGATGGGCTCGACCAGGAAGGCGCAGGTGTTGGGTGTGATTGCGTCGCGAAGCGCGCCGGCATTGCCAAAAGGCACACTGAGGAATCCGGATGGGAACGGTCCAAAGCCATGCCGGTACTGCGGCTCGGAGGAAAAGCCGACGATGGAGATGGTGCGGCCGTGAAAGTTCTGGTTGCAGACGATGATCTCGGCCTGGTCCGCGGGTATGCCTTTGACGGTTTCGCCCCATTTACGAGCGGCCTTCAGGGCCGTTTCCACGGCTTCCGCGCCGGAGTTCATCGGCAATGCCATTTCGTAGCCGGTCAGCTCGTGCAGATCGTTGAGCAACAAAGGAAGCTGGTCGTTGCGAAAAGCGCGCGAGGTAAGCGTCACCTTCTGAGCCTGTTCTGTGAGTGCCCGCAGGATGGCCGGGTGGCAGTGACCCTGGTTGACGGCGGAGTAGGCGGCGAGGAGGTCCAGGTACCGGCGGCCGTCGACGTCATACACCCAAGCACCGGAGGCGCGCTCAATGACGACATCCAGGGGATGGTAGTTGTGTGCGCCGAAGTTCTCTTCGGTATGGATCAGGGCATCCGCGCGAGAGATGGGTGTTCTGCTTTCGGGAAGGGTGGCGATCATACGGAGTGTGCCTCCTGTTCCGGGCGGGTGCGCACGGAGCCGTGCAGCTCCGGTGTGAGCAGCATGGTGAGGCACTTTGCCGCACCGCCCGCCTTCAGAAACTCGTCGAGTTCCACCTGTGCCACGTGAAAGCCACGCGAGGCGAGTTGCTGCGCCAGTCCGTCACTGATCCGGTTCAGCACCAGATGTTCCCCAAGATTGACGGCATTGCAGGCAAATCGAAGTGCGTCGCCTTCTGAGACCGCGATACGGTGAGAGGGGGTGTAGACACTCTCGATGGCGGCCAGAGATGGGGAATCGAAGGCGGCTGGATAGTACAGCAGGTCGCCATTGGAGAGCGGAGCGAAGCAGGTGTCGAGATGGTAGAAGCGCGGATTGGTAAGGCGCAGGCTTACGATCTCCGACGGCCACAGGGAGCTTAGCCATGGATGGCTCGCCAGGCTGGTGCGGGTGCCATAGCCGATGAAGAGGCGTGTGCCGTCCGCGGAGAAGAGCGCGTCGCCCTCGCCCTCGAAGGGTGTGTCCGATGGAAGGTCGACGACCGTGTAACCGGCGCGCCGGAACCACTGGCGGAAGTGCTCTTCCTCGCCCTGGCGCTCCGGGTGCAGAAACCGGCTGACGGCGCAGATGCCGTTGCGAGCGAGGCCTGCATTGGCGGTGAAGACCATGTCGGGCGATCCGGCAACGGGATCGATCAGGAGCACATGCGCGAGCGGTTCTAAGGTGCTGAAGAGGTTCTGCCACTGCTGCGCCGCACGCTCGCGGGAGGAGCGATGCAGGTTTCCCTCCATCCACGGATTGATGACGTAATGAACGTCGTACAGATCGGGCGGACACATGAGCAAGGCCGGAAACGGCGTTGCGGGTTGTGGCGTGGCGAGAAGGGCTGTGGCAGGCAGACTGGCTGGCTGTGCGCTTTGTGTTTGCACGGGTTCAGGCTCCGATGCAAGGAGCATGGCAGGCGCGCAAACCCGCGTCAATGCTAATCATTATGCAAATGGCGTGCATATTTATGCGCTTTTCATCAAGGGTGCAACGGCGCGCGAAAGGTGCAAATGTTTGTGTCGTTGCCAGCCCTCCTCAGGGAGGCAGACCGGGGAGACAGGCGCGGGAACCGCTATCCTTGAGGACATATGGCAACTACGGCAGACCGGAGAGACCTGGAGCGCGGCACGGGGGAATCGCGCTGGATGACGGCTGCAGCGTTGCTGTCGCTGCTGGCTGTTCCTCTGGCGGTCCTATTTGCGTCGCCCTGGCAGCTGGTGCACGATGTGCCGCTGCTGCACTATGTCTTGTTTTTGATGGATCGCGGGTGGGCTCCGTACCGCGACATCCTCGAACTGAATATGCCGGGCAGTTACATGATGGAGTGGGCCATCCTGCGCACCTATGGCGGAAGCGCACATGCGCTGCTGGCCTGGGACGTGACGACGGGCGCAGCCGGCATTGCCGCATGCTACTGGGTGGCGGGCAGGGGGCGGCGGGCCGCCGGGCGGGAGGGTGGAGGCGGACGCCCCCGCCACGTCAGGCGGCCCGCCGCCGAGCCCTCGCGCTCCTGCCCGGGACCCATGCCATGACCTC
>CAXTSF010000028.1:6913-20964 GCA_964246865.1 uncultured Terriglobus sp. | reverse complement strand
GAGTTGCGCGATCATCCCGGCCTGTCGTCGTATCCGCATCCGTGGCTCATGCAGGACTTCTGGCGCTTCCCTACGGTCTCCATGGGCATCGGCCCACTCAATGCCATCTACCAGGCGCGCTTCATGCGCTACCTCGAAAATCGCAACCTGATTCAGAAGACCGATCGCAAAATCTGGGCCTTCGTCGGCGACGGCGAAACCGACGAGGTAGATACCCTCGGTGCCATCGGTCTCGCCACGCGCGAACGGCTCGACAACCTTATCTTCGTCGTCAACTGCAACCTGCAGCGGCTCGACGGCCCTGTCCGCGGCAACAAGCGCATCATCGACGAGCTCGAAGGTGTCTTTCGCGGCGCGGGCTGGAACGTCCTCAAGGTCATCTGGGGCTCGGACTGGGATGCCCTCTTCGAGCGCGACCACACCGGCCTCCTCCTCAAGCGCATGGAAGAGTGCGTCGACGGCGACTTCCAGGCCTTCAAGGCCAAGGGCGGCGCTTACCTCCGTAAGGAGTTCTTCGGCAAATATCCCGAGCTCCTCGAGCTCGTCAAGGACATGTCCGACGAGCAGCTCGCGCGCCTGCATCGCGGCGGCCACGATCCCCTCAAAATCTACAACGCCTACAAACGCGCCACGGAGCACACCGGCGGGCCCACTGTCATCCTCGCCAAAACCGTCAAGGGCTACGGCTTCGGGGGCACCGAGGGCCGCAACGCCGCGCATAACGAAAAGAAGCTTACCGACGAAGCCCTCGCGCAGTTCGTCACCCGCTTTGACATCCCCGTCCCCGAGGACCAGGCCAAGAACGGCAAGCCCTGGAAGCCCGCCGAGGACGCGCCCGAGCTCCAGTACATGCAGGCCCGCCGCGCCGAACTCGGCGGCTACCTCCCAAAGCGGGTCGTCAAGCCCTTCACCGTCACAGCGCCGCCGCTCGATTTCTTCAAGGAGTGGCTCGGCGGCTCTAAAGGCCGCGCTGTCTCCACCACCATGGTCTTTGTCGCCATCCTTCGCACGCTGCTAAAGGATCCCGCGATCGGCAGGCTCATCGTCCCCATCGTTCCCGATGAGGGCCGCACCTTCGGCCTCGAATCCGTCATCAAGCAGGTCGGCATCTACGCCTCCGAGGGCCAGAAGTACACGCCGCACGACAGCGACATGCTGCTCAGCTATCGCGAGGAGCGCGACGGTCAGATCCTCGAAGAGGGCATCACCGAGGCAGGATCCATGGCCTCCTTCACCGCCGCCGGCACCGCCTACGCCAACTACGGCATACCCTCCATCCCCTTCTACATGTACTACTCCATGTTCGGCTTCCAGCGCATCGGCGACATGGTCTGGGCCTTCGCCGACTCACGCGGTAAGGGCTTCCTGATGGGCGGTACCGCCGGCCGCACCACCATGCTCGGCGAGGGCCTCCAGCACCAGGACGGCCACTCCCACGTCCTCTCCAGTACCGTGCCCACCTGCCTCTCGTACGACCCCGCCTTTGCCTACGAGATGGCTGTCATCCTGCAGGACGGCATCCGCCGCATGTATGCCGAAGACGAACAGGTCTTCTACTACGTCACCATGTACAACGAGGACTACGCCCAGCCCGAGATGCCCGTGGGAGAAGGTGTCCGCGACGGCATCGTCCGCGGCCTCTACAGGTTCAAGTCTGCTCCGAGCAGCACCGCCTCGGACGGAAGAGACGGCGGCAACAGGAACACCGGGGAGAAAGGGAAAAACGCCGCCGTCACTGCCCAGCTCTTTGGCTCCGGCCCCATTCTCAACGAGGTGCTGAAAGCCCAGCAGATCCTCTCGGAAAGGTACAACGTCCAGGCTGATGTCTGGTCTGTCACCAGCTACACCGAGCTGCGCCGCGACGCTCTCGAAGCCGAGCGCTGGAATCGCCTGCACCCCGCCTCGCCCGAGCGCAAGCCCTACCTGCTCACCGCGCTGGAAGACACCTCCGGTCCTGTGATTGCCGCCAGCGACTATATGAAGGTGCTGCCCGACGCACTCGCCCCCTGGCTCGGCGACCGTCTCGTCTCTCTCGGCACAGATGGCTTTGGCCGCAGTGACAATCGCGAACACCTCCGCCGCCACTTCGAGGTCGACGCGCACGCCATCGTCGCCGCTACCTTATCCCGGCTCGCCCGTTCCGGCATCATTGAGGCACAACTTGCGCAGGACGCTCTCGCCGACCTTGGCATTGATACGGAGATCACCAATCCCGCTCGGCTCTAGCGGCAGTCTGGTTGACACCATCAACTCTTCTCCCGAAGCGTGGAGGCTCTGTTGTCCAAACCGCTGATCAGTCATGCGCAACTGCGCTCCATCCACGCACTTGCGCAGCACCTCACAGCGGAGAAGCGGACCCTTGCCACGCGCCACGATCTCGGCCGCACCCAGCGTACCGCCATCACCCGCTACCCGGTCGCACTTCTTGCGGCGACGCTCTTCCAGCTTCGTCCCGGCGACGCCCTGGTCACGCAATATACCAACCCGCTGCTCGGGCCCGCACTCGCCTTTGCCGCGCCTGTGTCCCGGCCCGGCACCAGGAGCGTACAGGTGCACACCACGGACCAGAGTGCGCCGGCCACTGCGCTCCTCGCGGCCGGTCTCGCCCTCCACCAGAGATCCATCGCCCGTGCCCTGGGAGAGCGCAGCATTACTCTGGCTATCCTCGATGAAGATGGCGATCTGTCCGAGTGCCTCCAGCTTGCATACGAACATCTCCTGCCCATGGTCCTGCTGCAGCGCTGCGATCTCGCCGCGGCCGCAACCCGCTCCCGGCGCCCTCTCGTCCCATCCATCCCCGTGGACGACACAGATGCCGTTGCGGTCTGCCGCGTACTCCAGGAGTCACTCATCCGCGCACGCCACGGCTGGAGCAGCGTCCTCATCCAGGCGGTGCACCCACCCGCACCCGTCGATCCGGTCGTGCTCCTGCAGCAACATCTAAAGCGGCGGCAGATCGAGCCGTCTACGTCTTTGGTGCCATCCACCGTATAGCCCTGAGAAGGTAGACTGACCCGGTGGCATCCCTCAGAAGTACCCTCCCCTGCCAGCCCTTGAACCTCATATCCTTCTCTGGCATGGCCGCCGGCATGCTCCTCACCGCGCAGCCGCTCCTGGCACAGGCATCACCGGCCAGCCTGCCCGACGCGCCAGCGGCCCGCCCCGCATACACGGCCAGTTCTTCTCCTGCGGCCCGCCCCTCCTACATACCGGCAGCATCGGCAGCTACGGACCGTCCAATTCCCGCACAATCCGGCCGGCCGCCACGGCCCTACGTCGCTCGCAATGCCTACGACGGCACACCCATCCTTCACCGGGATCCGCTCGGTTCCGCCTACATCCCGCTTGACAGCTGGATCTACCCCGCCCTGCTTCGCCTGTACTCGATGGGCTATCTCGACACTGCTTTCATCAGCCTCCGTCCATGGACCCGTCGAAGCGTCTTGCACATGCTCGAGGAGACCGAGAGCGACGTTCGCTTCGATGGCAGCGATGAAGCCAAGGCTATCCTCGCGAAAGTGGAGGATACGCTAGCGGCCGAGCCGAACAGCGGTGCCCCGGTCAACCGTGGCCTCGTCTACGGAACCGAACAGGCCTATGCCGGATTCCGCACGGTGAGCGGTACCGTTCTTCGCGATAGCTACCACGTGGGCCAGAGCTTTAAGAATGACTACGGCCGGCCCTACTCCAACGGCTTTAACACCTACAATGGCGCCTCCTTCCTCTCCGAGGGCGGCCCATTCTCCTTTTATGTCCGTGCCGAGTATCAGCACGCGCCCAGCTACATGGGCTATACCTTCGACCAGGCCGCTTATCTGTCCGGGCAAGACGGCATCCCGTACTCCGGCACGAATCTGCGCCAGTCCACCATTCCGCAGGGTCTGCTGCCATCGCAGAACAACTTCCGCATCCTCCAGGCCACCGCCTCCGGCCATCTCTACGGCCACGAGATCTCCTTCGGCAAGTCGGACAGCTGGCTTGGACCCGGGCAAGGTGGTGCCCTCGCCTACTCGAACAATGCCGAGAACATGTACGGCTTCCGCTTCAACCGGGTTGACCCGCTGTACATCCCGTTCGTCAAACGCTTCCTGGGCCCCATCCGGTATGACTTTCTTCTCGGTAGCCTCAAGGGCCACACTTATCCCAACGCGCCTTGGGCACATTCGGAGATTCTCGCGCTCTCCCCGACCAAAGATTTTCAACTCAGCTTCCAGCGCACGGTCATCTTCGGCGGCCAGGGTCACGAACCCGTCACGCTTCACACGTTCCTGAAAGGCTTCTTCTCAGTCAGCGATACCACCGGCGCGGAGAAGTACTCGCGCAACGATCCGGGTGCCCGCTTTTCCAGCGTCACCGCATCGTACCGGCTGCCATTTCTGCGCAAGTCCGTCACGCTCTACACCGACTCGGAGACCCACGACGACGTGCTTCCCATCAGCGCTCCCCGGCGCGCCGGCTGGAGGCCAGGGATCTATCTCTCACATCTGCCCGGTGCACCGAAACTCGACCTTCGCCTGGAAGGTGTCTACACCGATTACGTCACGACCCGAAGCCTTTTTGGCGAGGGCAACTACTACGAGACGATCCAGCGACAGGGCTACACCAACAAGGGTTTTCTCTTCGGCGATGCCATTGGCCGTGAGGGCAAGGGTGCACAGGGCTGGCTCACCTACCATCTCTCCGCCGATGAGTATGTCAGCGTCTCCTACGAGAACAAAAAGACTGCCAAGGACTTCATTCCTCTCGGCACCACGCAGAACACCTACCGCGTCGATCTCCTCAAGCGGCTGACACCCGGCGTAGAACTTACCGCCTGGTTTCAGCGTGAGAACTGGAAGGCTCCTGCCGTCACTCCCAACCCGCAACCCCCCCCCCCACGCGCCCTTCAGGGCAGGTGCTCCCCGCGGCGGCACTCCACGGCCCAGCCCTGCTAGCCGGGCGAGCGCTGGCCAATGCGGCCAGCCCCACCCGCTCACGGGAGCGCTAGCCTACGGGCTGCTCCACACATGCCTTGAAGTACGCCAGAGACCGCTTCAATCCATCCTCGAGCCGAACCTTCGGCTCCCATCCCAGCAGCGTCTGCGCCTTCGTGATGTCGGGCCGGCGCTGCTTTGGATCGTCCACCGGCATGGGCTTGAAGGTTATCTCGCTCTTCGCACCCGTCACCGCCAGCACCGTCTTCGCACAGTCCAGGATCGTCCACTCCTCCGGATTGCCGATGTTGGTCGGCATCACCTCACCCGAGTGCGCCAGCATCACGATGCCGCGGATCAGGTCATCCACGTAGCAGAACGACCGAGTCTGCATCCCGTTTCCATAGATCGTCAGCGGCTCATCCCGCAGCGCCTGCATTAGCAGATTCGAGATCACCCGGCCGTCGTTCGGCTGCAGCCGCGGCCCATACGTATTGAAGATCCGCACCATGCCCGTCCGCACCTTGTAGTACCGGTGGTAAGCCATGATGGTCGCCTCGGAGAATCGCTTGGCCTCGTCATAGACCGACCGCGGTCCGATCGGGTTCACATTGCCCCAGTAGCTTTCCTTCTGCGGATGCTGCTCTGGGTCGCCGTAGCACTCCGATGTGGACGCGTGCAGAAATCCCGCATCGTATCTGCGCGCCACCTCCAGCGCATTTACCGTCCCCTCAGAGCCCACCCGCAGCGTCTCCGGCCCCAGCCGCATGTAGTCCTCCGGGCTGGCCGGCGACGCAAAGTTGAACACAAAGTCGACCGGTCCCGGATCGAAGCTGCTGCAGATATCCGCGTGCTGAAACTCGAACCGCGACTCCCCCTTCAGATGATCGAGATTCCGCATCGATCCTGTGGCGAAGTTGTCGACCCCGATGACACTGCCGCCCTCAGCCAGCAACGCATCGCAGAGGTGTGATCCCAAAAATCCCGCCGCTCCCGTTACCAGAACCCGGTTCCATCGCTCCGTCAAAACCTGTCTCCTTTGGCTCGCAGAGACTGGCTCATCCTCCTCGCAGAGGCTGAGCCAATCCCTGGGTCGTTGTTTACTTACGCGCCTGCAAGAGCAGGCTCACGGACCGGATGCGCCGTCGGACGCCCCACGCTGAAGTAGGTGATTCCGTGCGATGCCACCGTCTCCGGATCGAACATATTCCGGCCGTCCACCAGGATCGGGTAGCGCAGCATGCTCTTGATCTTCGCCAGGTCCAGTGTCGCGAATTCGGCCCAATCGGTCAGCACCAGAAGCGCATCCGCATCCTGTGCCACCTGGTAGGGCTCCTCCACAAAGGTCAGCTGCTTTGAATTTGGCAGTTCGCCCTTGGCACGGTTCTTCGCAGCAGGGTCGTACGCCGTAATCGTGCACCCTTCGGAGAGAAACATCTCGATCAGGTCGATCGCCGGGCTCTCACGGATGTCATCCGTCTCGCCCTTGAACGCCAGCCCAAGTACGCCGAGCCGCTTGCCGCGCAGTGTCCAAAGAGCCGACCGTACCTTCGCCAGAAACCGCTTCTTCTGGTGGACGTTGATCTTCTCCACCTCTGCGAGCAGAGAAAAGTCCAGGCCCATCTGATCCGCCACCGACCGGAACGCGGCAACGTCCTTCGGGAAGCATGAGCCGCCATAACCGATGCCCGGCCGCAGGAACTTCGGCCCGATCCGGCTGTCCAGCCCCATGCCGTTCGCCACCTGCTCCACATTCGCGTCGCACGCCTCGCACAGATTCGCGACCGCGTTGATGAAGGAAATCTTCATGGCCAGGAATGCATTGGACGCGTGCTTGATGATCTCCGCGCTCTTGGTCGAGGTGAGCAGGAGCGGCGGCGGCGCATGCGGCGTGAACCGGCCCGCGATATAGTCCGCGTTGGCGTAGTAGCTTCCGTCCGTCAGCGGCTTATAGATCGCCGTCAGCACCTCGGCCGCGCGTGCACTGTCCGCTCCCACCACAATGCGGTCCGGATGCAGGAAATCGGAAACAGCCGTTCCTTCGCGCAGGAACTCCGGATTCGACACCACATCGAACATGCTGCGGTCCACGCCGTTCCGCTCGATCGCGCGACGCACCCACTCGTTCGTGTACACCGGTACCGTGCTCTTCTCGACAATGACCTTGTAGCTGTCCAGATGTCGCGCAATCTCGCAGGCCACAGCCTCCACATACGACAGATCCGCATCGCCCGTCTCTGACTGTGGTGTGCCCACAGCAATAAAGATCGCCTGCGATGCCGCAGCCGCTTCGCCCAGATTCGTCGTGAACGTCACCCGCGTATTCCGGTACCGGTTCAGCAACTCCGGCAGATGCTCCTCGTGAATCAGCGTGTCGCCGCCACGAAGCGCGTCCACCTTACGCTGATCGTTGTCGACGCAGATAACCTCGTGTCCCATCTCTGCGAAGCACACAGCGGCGACCAGACCTACATAGCCTGAGCCGACCACCGCAATTCTTATGTCTTGCGTCATAGCTGCACATTCCCCTGTAACACCGGTACTGGTTAAGAAAGCTTGTGTCAATGTGCCTTTAGTGTAGTGGATAGCTTCCTTGATAGTTGCAGATACGGCTCGCCTGGTCGCCTAAAGTAACGATTCTGTCGGTTATGATCGATGGCGATGATCCCCCCTCGATCACAGGCAGCGCCTGTGGCTTCACAAGAGCCGCCCAAAGCTCTGTCCCCTGTAACTCCGGACAACACCCTCTCCGAAGTCATGCAGGTTTTGCGAAAACGGCGCTGGGTATTTTTTGCCGCCATCGCTGTCGGGATCCTGTTTGGTTTTTACCGTTCCAGAACGCAGCCCGTTCTCTTCACCGCCTCCGGTGGCATCGAGGTCCGCTCCGGCTCATCCAATGAGTACCGTGTCAGCGCGGCCGCCTACAGTGGCGGAGACAACCGCCTCGGCACAGAGGTCGCCATCATCCAGAGCGATTCCCTCCTCTCCACCGTTGCCCGTGAGATGAACCTTGCCAACAAGCCCGCCTTCTACGGCGTGCGAGGCACGCTGCCCCGGCGCGACATGAACGATCCCGCCGTCCGGCAGGAGGTCGTCGCCAGCCTCCGCGGCAATCTGACCGTCGCGCTCACCCCACGCACCGATATCATCCGCATCTCCTACGTCAGCCCCGATGCCCAGCTCTCCGCCGACATCGTCAACCACCTCATCAATGCCTACATTCAGCGCTCCTTTGAAACCCGCTTTGCCTCTACGCAGCGCGTTTCGCAGTGGCTTTCCAGCCAGCTCGATGACCTCAAGCAGCAGGTGGAGACCGCGCAGGAACAGCTGATCGATCTGCAGAAACGGCTTGGCGTCCTCGGCCTTGGCTTTGACGCAACCCGTCCGCTCATCACCCAGAACACCGCCTCTGTCGACGCCCTTACTACCGCCAGCAGCAACGCCCGCATCGCCCGTATCCTCGCGGAATCCCGCTATCGCACCCTTCGCGAGGCCGATCCCAGCACCTTTGCCGACACCGCCGAGAACACCCCTGGCGTCGCCGCCGGCGAGCTTGCCCGCATCCGCGCCGACATCGCCTCCACCAAGGCCGCACTCGCTCAGGAATCGGTTCTGCTCGGTCCGAAGAACCCGCGCGTTCTCGGCATTGAGGCGCACCTTCATGAGGCCGAGCACAGCCTCGAGACGGAACAAAGCCGGCTGCTCGCCCAGGCCCGCGCGGACTACACCGTGGCCAAGGCGAACGAGGACCAGACCACCGGCGCACTCGACAAGCAGAAGAACGATGCCTACGCGCTTCGCGATGAACTGGTCGAATACACGCTGCGCCAGCGCGAGTACGACTCCAGCCGCTCCCTCTATGAGAGCCTCCTCTCCCGCCTGCGCGCAGCCGGTGTGCAGGCCGGCCTGGAGTCTCTCGAGATCGATGTCGTCGACCAGGCAGCCCGCCCGGCCACGCCCACTATGACGCCGCAGTCCACCATCGTTCTGCAGTGCGCCGCCTTCGGCCTGCTCGGCGGCATCGTCCTCGCCTTCCTTCTCGAAAGCCTGGACACCGGCCTGCGCAGCATCGCCGAAATCGAAAGCGTCACGCAGTTGCCATCGCTCGCCGTCATCCCGCGCACGCGCCGCATCGGACCGGAGGCCAACACCGCTCTCACCGTCGCGCAAAGCAACATCGGTGTCCTCGCCACCACCAAATCCCAGTTCGCCGAATCCTTCCGCTCTCTCCGCACCTCCATGCTCCTTGCCACCACCGGACACCCGCCAAAGATCATCCTCATCTCCAGTGCCACTCCAGCCGAGGGCAAGACCACCATTGCGACTAACCTGGCCTGCATCCTTGCCCAGCGAGACACACGCGTAGTTCTGATCGACGGCGATATGCGCCGCCCGAACGTCCATCACCGCTTCGGTCTCAGCGGCCGCGTAGGCCTCTCGACCGTTCTCGCCGGTGCCGCCTCTCTCACCGAAGCCGTGCGTTCCGTGCCTGAGGTTCCCAATCTCGACGTTTTATGCAGCGGCCCCGTTCCTCCCTTTCCCACCGAAATGCTCTCGTCGGAAAGCATGCACCAGCTTCTCGAAGAGTGCGCCCTGCGCTACACCCACATCGTGATCGATTCACCGCCTATCCTCTCCGTCACGGACGGCGTGATCCTCGCCCGCCAGGCGGATGCCATGGCACTCGTCGTGCGGCATGGCAAGAGCAGCCGCAGCGTCGTCCGGCGTGCCTGTGATCTCCTCATGCGCTCCGGCGCACCCATTACAGGCATTGTCCTCAACGCCGTCGACCTCAACTCGCCGGAGTACTACGGCTACTACGGCTACTCCGCGTACAGCTACTCCAACATCGATTCCGAGACATGGGACAGCCCGGAGCGTGAACGCGTCACGGTCTCCCAAGGTGCCGAATGACGATCTCTCGCTTCCTCACGCATCGCGTGCTCCTCGCCGCCTGTTCTCTCTGCGTCGCGACCGCTACGCTCCCTGCGCAGTTCAGCGGCCCTGCTCTCTCCGCCCAGCACGGCGTCAACTTCGCGGACCAGGTCACCACGGACCCAGCCATCCTCTTTCCCGCGGATCGTGACATCGTTCTCCAGCCCGGCGACTCGGTCCGCATATCCATCTACGGTGTCAGTGACTATGCCACGCCGGATCGCGTCGCGAGCGACGGCAGTGTCCGTCTCCCTCTGGTGGGCACCGTGCAGGTGCAGGGCCTGCCGCGGCATCAGGCGGAGGCGCTCATTGCCCGTCAGCTCGCGGAAGCCGGCATGTTTAACAATCCGCAGGTCGTCGTCGACGTCCTCGAGACACCCACGCAAACCGCCACTGTTATTGGAGAGGTGCACGGCGTCGTTCCCGTTCTCGGCCGCCGCCGCCTCTTCGACGTCCTCGCCGTTGCCGGCGGCCTTACCCCAGTCACCAGCCATACCATCACCATTCACCGGCCGGGCGTCCTCCAGGCCATCGTCGTCGACCTCGGCACCGACGCAGCCCACAGCGAGATGTCCAATGTCCCCATCTTCGCCGGCGACACCATTGAAACCGCCCGTGTCGGCAGCGTCTTCATGCTCGGTGCCTTTCGCACCCAGCAGGCTATTCCGCTCGGCGGCAATACCCCGCTCACCCTCATGCAGGCCATGACGATCGTCGGCGGCCTTCCATGGGACGCCAAAGCAGACGAGATGCGCATCATTCGCACCGCGGGCACTCACCGCACCGCTATCCCCGTGGACGTCAAGAAGGTCATCGCCGGCAAGGCTCCCGATCCGGTCCTCCAGACCGACGACATCGTCCTTCTGCCCACCAACAATCTGCGTGCCGTTCTGCGCAATGGCAGCGTCAACACAGCGGTCGGTATCGCCGTCGCCGCACGCGCCCTCTACTACTAGCCCGGAGCGTAACGCATGTCCTGCGCGCAGCCTGCAAAACGGATCAGGCTTGCCTATCTGGTCAGCCATCCCATCCAGTACCAGGCACCCCTGCTCCGGCATATTGCCGCCGATCCAGAGATCGACCTCACCGTGTTCTTCTGCTCCGACTTCTCGACGCGCGCCTACCGCGACGAGGGATTCGGTATCGAACTCACCTGGGACGTGCCCCTGCGTGCGGGCTACCGCTCTATCGTCCTTCCCCGCCGGGCAGACACAGATCATCCTTCCACTCTCCGGCCCATCGCTTTCGGCATTCTTCGCGCCCTGGCGCGCGGCACGGACGGCCAGGCCTTCGACGCATTCTGGGTCCACGGCTACAGCACCATCAACGCCCTTCATGGCATGGCTGCCGCCAAACTGCTCGGCATCCCCGTCCTTGTCCGCGCGGACGCATCCCCGTACGACCGCCCGCGTGGACCGCTCAAGCTGCTCGCAAAGGGTCTCTTCTTCGGTCTTCTTCGGAGTCTGACGGACGGCGTGCTCGCCATCGGCACGTGGAATCGCCTCTACTGGACGGCGGCCCTTGGAAAGAGCTTCCCCGCCTTTCTAACCCCGCACGCGGTAGACAACGACGCGTTTGCCCAGCTAACTTCGGCAGCTTCCCAAACCCGGCAAGCACTTCAGGAAGAACTCTCCCTCGAACCCGGCCGCCCTGTCATCCTCTTCGCCTCCAAGCTGCAGACCCGGAAGCACTGCGACCACCTGCTCCAGGCCTTCCTCACGCTCTCTCCCCCATGCAAAACCTGCCCGGAGCCATACCTCGTCATTGTCGGTGACGGAGAAGAGCTCAGCTCGCTCAAAGAAGCCGCAACCCGCAGCGGCAACACCTCGATCCGCTTCGCCGGATTTCGCAATCAGCGCGAGCTGCCCCGCTTCTTCGACCTCGCTACTGTGTTCGTCCTGCCCTCGCGCCACGAACCCTGGGGTCTGATTATTAACGAAGCCATGGCCTCCGGCCTTCCCGTCATCGTCTCCGATCAGGTAGGCTGTCACGTCGACCTTGTACAGGACGGCGAGAACGGCCACGTCTATCCTTTCGGTGATATTGCCGCACTCGCCTCGGCGCTCCGTTCTGCGCTCAGGCCAGGCGTCGCCACGTGCCTGGGCCAGCGCAGCCGCGAGATCATCGCCGGCTGGACCTTTGAGGCAGACCTCGACGGCCTCAAACGCGCTCTCACCGCCCTCACCCGTATCCCGCTCACATCAGTTCCAGCCGGCCGCGAGAGCCTCTAGACAGTGCGCCTCCTGCACATCATCGACACCCTCGATCCGGCCTCCGGCGGCCCCTCCGAGGGCGTGCGCCTCCTCCTCTCCCACACCGAACCCGGTTACACCGCCGAGGTTGTCACCCTGGACGCTCCGGACGCACCTTATCTCCAGAACTCCCCCTTCAAGGTGCACGCCCTTGGGCCACGCCAGAGCAAAAGCGCCTATGCCTTCATGCCTGATCTGGTCCGCTGGCTTCGCGCGGCACGGAACGACTACGACGGTTTCGTCGTCAACGGCCTATGGCAGTTCCCTGGCCTCGCGACGCTTCTCGCCATTGGCAGGTCCAAGCCCTATGTCGTCTTCACCCATGGCATGCTTGACCCGTGGTTCAAGCGCGAATACCCCCGCAAACACCTGAAGAAGATCCCTTACTGGTATCTTGTCGAGTTCTGGGTCCTGCGGAATGCCTTCCGTGTCCTCTTCACCACCTCCACTGAAGCCAATCTCGCCCGGCGGAGCTTCGCCCTGCACAGCTGGCAGCCCAGCATCGTGCCCTACGGTGTCCGCGGACCCGGCGACGATCAGGAAGGAGAGAGCGAGGCTTTCCGATCCCTTTGCCCTGCTATCGGGGGCCGGCGGTTTCTCCTGTTCCTCGGCCGCATCCACATTAAAAAGGGCTGCGATCTGCTCGTCGAGAGCTTCGCCACGCTCGCCTCCCGCGATCCCGGCCTTGACCTCGTCATGGCAGGACCAGACCAGCAGGGACTTGCCTCGCGTCTGCAGGCACGCGCCGCGGAGCTCGGCTGCGCCGGCCGCATTCACTGGCCCGGCATGCTCCGGGGCGATGCCAAGTGGGGCGCCTTCCGCCTGGCCGAAGCCTTTATCCTGCCCTCCCACCAGGAGAACTTCGGCATCGCCGTCGCTGAGGCCCTCGCCTGCGGCACACCTGTCCTGCTCTCCCGCGAGATCAATATCGCCCAGGAGATCGAGTACGACGGCTGCGGCTTCGTCGCGCCAGATACCCTCGCCGGGACCACACACCTGATCTCACGCTGGCTCAGCGCCTCGAATCTGGACCGGCAGCGCATGCGCTCCCAGGCCCTGTCCACCTTTCGCCTGCGCTATGACGCCGAACAGAACGCCCGCAAGATCGTCCGGCTCTTTGACCGGGCGCCGCTCGCCGGTCAGCATCGAAGGAGGTCGGACCGGCATGCCTCGGCAAGCGTACTATGACGCTCGCACCCACCTGTCCAGCTCGGACGGGCGTCACCCATCGCAGCGGGCATCTTTTTCGCTGCGCAACCGCCTGGCTCGCCTGCTCTGGAATTTGACGTGGGCCGTGTTCTTCCGCCTCTCACCGCGGCCTCTGCACGGCTGGCGTTCCCTGCTTCTCCGCTGCTTTGGTGCCAACCTCGGCCCCGGCTGCCACATCTATCCCGGTGCAAAGATCTGGGCTCCCTGGAACCTGACCTGCGAGGCTCACGTCGCAGTTGCCGACGGTGCGGAGATCTACAATCCCGCCCCGGTCCAAATTGGCCGCCGTGCCATCCTCTCGCAGAGCAGCTTTCTCTGCGGGGCCACGCACGACTACAACGACCCTGCCTTCCCCCTCCTCGCCTACCGGATGAAGGTCGGCGCCCTCAGCTGGATCTGCGCCCGCGCCGTGGTCGCTCCCGGTGTCGAGATAGGAGAGGGCGCCGTGCTCGGACTGTCCTCCGTCGCCACCCGCGATTTGGAGCCGTGGGGCGTTTACGCAGGCTCCCCCGCCGCCAAAGTTAAGGAACGCACGCCCTTCACCGACCCTGCCTGATCAGCTTTTCTGCTGCTGCCGCCGCGCCTCAAACAGCTTTGCATCGATCAGAAACCGGAACCAGAAGGTCTGCAGCGTCCAGAAGATCAGCCCCTCCACCCCGTCCAGCACGCCGAGCCGCAGGATATACCGGTAAAACCACAGCCCGAACGGCCGCACAAACAGGGGCGCACCGTTATAGAGTCC
>CAXTSF010000028.1:0-6903 GCA_964246865.1 uncultured Terriglobus sp. | reverse complement strand
GTGCATTCGCACCCGGCTTCACCCGCAGCGCCTCACGCACTTCGGCATCCGCCCAGCGATTGTGCCGGGCCGTCCACTCCGCCAGAGGCATGCGAATGTCATCAATCATGATGTTCCGGAGCGCATGGACACGTCCGCTGCACAGGAAGTGCTGGTCGTACTCCCGCTGCTCGCAGCGCCCGCAGCCCGTCCGGAACAGGCGCATATGCCACGTCGGTGACATGCCCCCATGGCGCATCACCCGGCCCAGAAAACGCACGAGCCGCGGCAGCAGAAATCCATCATGATCGGGTTCATCGGGCAGTGCCGCGATTTCGTTCCGCAGCTCCGGCGTCAGCCGTTCATCCGCATCCAGGTGCAGCTGCCAAGGATAGCGCAGCTCCAGATTATCGATTGCCCAATTTCGCTGTGCCCCATAGCTGTCGAAAGGATGCGCCGTTACCGCGGCACCCCAGGTCTGCGCCAGCACAACTGTTCCGTCGGCAGAGCCGGAATCCACTACTACCACGTCATCCGTCAGGCCCCGCAAACTCTCAAGAGTTTCTGGCAGGGATTCCGCAGAATTGTAGGTGAGTATGACCACCGAAGGTCTCAAACACGCTCCAGCAGACGGCTGCTCGATTGGCGGACGGCCACAGTTCTAGCCGCGCAGCTTTGCCAGCAGGTCGGTCGGGTGAACCGGCTTCGCAAGGATCTCGAACTCATGACCTTGCGCGCGAGCCTTCTCCAGAAGATCCGCGGTGGCGGCCTGTCCGGAAAAGAGCAGAATCTTGCAGGACGGCAGCTTGGATCGAACCTGGATGGCGGCCTCGATGCCGGTCATCCCGGTCATAATGACATCCGAAATCAGCATGTTCGGCCTGAAGGAGTCCACGCTCTCCACCGCAGTCTCGCCGGAGTACACTGCGCGGGCCTCAAACCCTGCCTGATTCAGGATGATCGCCAGAGTGTTTGCAATGACCTGTTCATCATCTGCAACCAGCACCCTGGATTTCTCTGTAGATGTAGTCATATCAATAAGAACCCTACCCCACCGGACGAAGCATGGCAAGCATCTCATGCCCGTTTCCCGACTCTTCCTCTCAGAGCGCCAATCGGCAATGATAGGCTGCAAACAGTTGCCTTCAGACGCCTGCTCAGCAGGAACGCACGGCAAATCACATAGAAAAAGACTCTTCTTGAGGGCGGCATGCCGGAAGCCATCATTCGCGCCGAGCGCGTGGAAAAGTACTACGCCCAGCCGAGCGAGAATCGCATCCAGGTCATCTCGCCGACCGACCTCGCCGTTCGCCCCGGTGAGATCCTTGCCCTGCTCGGCCCTTCCGGATCCGGCAAGTCCACCCTGCTCCGTATGCTCACCGGCCTTTCCGCTCCATCCGCCGGACAGGTCTTCTGGCACGAAGAGCCCATCGCTACGGCGAACGTCAACGTCTCTATCGTCTTTCAGAGCTTTGCCCTCTTTCCCTGGCTCACTGTTCTTGAAAATGTCGAGGCACCGCTGCTCGCCCGTGGCCTCGACCCCGCCGAGCGCCGGAAGCGTGCCCTGAAGACCCTCGACATGGTCGGCCTTGACGGCTTCCAGGGTGCCTATCCGAAGGAGCTCTCCGGCGGCATGCGTCAGCGCGTCGGCTTCGCCCGCGCCCTCGTCGTTGAGCCAGAGGTCCTCTTCATGGACGAGCCCTTCTCCGCACACGCCGTCCTCACCCCGGTGAATCTGCGCAGTGAACTGCTCGAACTCTGGCAGAAGAAGACGATGCCCACGCAGGCCATCTTCATCGTCACCCACAACATTGAGGAAGCCGTTCTTCTCGCCGATCGCATCATCGTGCTCGGGCGCAACCCGGGTCACGTCCGCACTGACTTTCAGGTGGGCCTGCCCCATCCGCGCGACCGCAAAAATCCCGCCTTTCTTCAGTTGGTCGACTACATCTATAAGGTGCTGACGCAGCCCGACGCTCAGCCGCCCGAGCTTCCCCGCACCGCCGACGGCAAGCGCGTCCGCGACCAGCGCATGATGAGTTACCAGATGCTGCCGCACGCACGTCCGGGCGGTATCGCCGGCCTGCTCGAACTCCTGCTCGACCACGGTGGTAAAGCCGACATCTACCGGCTCGCGGACGATCTCGCCTTTGAGATCGATGACATCCTTCCCATCGTTGACGCCGCCGCTCTGCTCGGCTTTCTTCAGGTCACCGAGGGCGATGCCGCTCTCACCCCCATCGGTGCCGAGTTCGCCAATGCAGAGATCCTCCGCCAAAAGGAGATCTTCCGCGAGGTGGCCGTCGAACATATTCTTTTGCTCCGCCAAATCGTACGTGCCCTCCAGGCCAAGAGCGATGGCACCGTTCCCGAAGACTTCTTTCACGACATGCTGGACGAGCAGTTCAGTGAGGAAGAGACGTTGCTGCAACTCGAGACCGCGATCAACTGGGGCCGCTACGCCGAACTCTTCGACTTTGACGCCAACCGCCGCCGCTTCATGCAGCCGCAGCGCCAGTCCGAACCCGTCCTCGACGAGGTCGCGGAGTGAAGCTGTTTCCGGACCATCTCCGCTCCATGCGCCTCCGGCCGGACATCTCCGTCGGCCAGACGCTTGCCCGCTCCCAGGTCGTGCAGCGCAGCTGGCCCTTCTTCCTCGACATCGTCGTCGCCTGCGCCGGTCTCGCCGTCTTCTACGGCATTGTGCAGATCGGCAAGCTCTGGCTCGGTCATCCGCAGCCGGAGGTCGTGATCTCCCTCGCGCCCCGTGCCCTGCCTCTCTACGCCTTCTACTCCGTCGTGCGCATCAGCCTGGCCTATCTCCTCAGCCTCATCTTCGCCGTCGGGTATGGCTACCTCGCCGCAAACAGTCCGCGGCTGGAAGCTCTCATGCTCGCCACGCTGGACATTCTGCAATCCATCCCGGTGCTCAGCTTCCTGCCCGGCGTCATGCTCGCTATGGTCGCCCTCTTCCCCTCCCGCCAGCTCGGCCTGGAGCTTGGGACCATCATTCTCATCTTCACCGGCCAGGTCTGGAATATGGCCTTCTCCTTCTACTCCTCCATGAAGAGCCTTCCGCGCGAACTCGGCGAGGCATGCGGCATCTTTGGCTTCTCGCGCTGGCAGCGCTTCCTCCAGCTCGAACTGCCCTTCGCCGCCATCGGTCTGATCTGGAACAGCATCATGTCCGTTGCCGGTGGCTGGTTCGCCCTCATCGTCTGCGAGATGTTCGTCCTCGGCTCACGCGACTTCCGCGTACCCGGCCTTGGCAGCTATCTTCAGACTGCGGCCAGCGCCGGCAACAAACCCGCCCAGGTCTGGGGCCTGCTCACCATCATCCTTATCGTCGTTGCCACCGACCAGCTCATCTGGAGACCGGTCATCGCCTGGAGCAACCGGTTCAAGTTCGAGCAGGTGGAGAGCACCAAGCGCGTCCGCTCCCCCCTTCTCTACGCCTTGCAGGAGTCCACCGCTCTCCGCGCCCTCAACCGGCACACCTTTGCCCCGCTCTCGGAGCGTCTCTACCACCACTTCGCCCGGCCAAAGACCGTTCTGCCCGAGTATGAAGCCGTCACCCGCCGGCCGCCCTCCCGGCTCGCCCTCGGCCTCTTCTCTACCCTTGGCCTGGCAGCCGTGCTGTACAGTGCCGCGCACGCCCTCATGCTTCTCCGCACGCTGCACCGCGCGGACCTGCTCCACGTTTTTGCGGGGGCCGGTGCCACCTTCCTCCGCGTCATGCTGTCGCTCGCACTCTCCTGCCTGTGGGCCATTCCGGCCGGTGTCGCCATCGGCTCCCATCCCCGGCTCGCGCGCATCGCACAGCCGCTCGCGCAGATCGCCGCCAGCGTGCCCGCAACCGCCTTCTTCCCTGTCCTGCTTATCCTGCTCTTCCGTGCCGGCGCCGGCATGGGCACGGGGGCTATCCTCCTCATGCTGCTCGGCACGCAGTGGTACATCCTCTTCAACGTCATCGCAGGGGCCATTGCTATTCCGACGGACCTAAAGGAAGTCGGCGAGCTCTTCCACTTCGGCGCCGTACAGCGCTGGAAGACCATCATCCTCCCCGGCATCTTTCCCTTCCTCATCACCGGCCTGGTCACCGCCTCCGGCGGCGCCTGGAACGCAAGCATCATCGCCGAGTACTTCCACCTCCAGAACCACACCATCACGACCTTCGGCCTTGGCGAACAAATCAGCGCCGCCACCGACGCAGGCCGCTTCTCCGTCCTCCTGCTCGCCACCATCGTGATGGCGCTGATGGTCGTCACCATCAACCGCCTTCTCTGGCGCCCGCTCTTCCGCCTCGCCGAAACCAAATACAAGCTCAGCAACTGAAGAGGCAAGCTCCTTCGACGCTTACTTCTGTTGCCGCCCTTGTTGTCCCTCCTCCGCTATCAATGCGTTATGTACAACGGATTGAAGATAGACGTCGATCGCAACGCCACTGTCTTTCGCAAGTCTCCTGGCACGGCTCCAATCATCCTCGTGCAAATAGATGGGCGGTGGCAAAGGGCGTTGTACATCGTTGATCCTTACCTGTAGCCGGCCTTCCTGGGCAGCGAGTTCAAACTCTTCGTCAACCGCGTCCTGATGTTCCAACCACCAATCCGCTTCTTCGGCTTCACTCGAGAACTTCGGAATCTCTAATCTCTGCGGCATAGGTCACCATTACTTCCTGCAGCTGTTTTCTTCTTCTTGGGGAGGCCTCAAAGGCAGTCACTGGTCGCACACGGGATCCCCTTTCCGTCGTAACCACCACCAGCGCACGTCCTGCTCGCGTTTGTCCAAGCTGCGCAACTCGAGTCTCTCCCTCGCTCGTTTCCACAAAAAGATCGACGACGACCTTGTGTGTTAGCACCTCTTCGACCTCGGCCCGGCTTATGCCATGCCGCGCAATGTGCTTGGCATTCGCCTCGTCCCAATCAAACAACATGACATCAGTCTAGCCAGAATCTACAAAGCACCTCGTTCCTGCTGGACCTGCACCGTCCCTAGGGACAGCCTTCATCCCTTACGGAACCAGCGAACAAGCCTCGCTCTGCTCCGCTCCCGTCAGCACCACACCGGTCGATGTCACACTCCGCGCCGTGCACCTCCCCGACGCGTCCTTTGCACCATAGCTCGCCGAGGCCGCTCCATCATGGCCCAGATACACGCCCGCCGCGTTATAGTGCAGCGTATCCGTTGACTCCACCGCCTCGCTCACCACCACCGGATTCGCGCTGTTCGCCCCCATGGGCGACCGCACCGTATCGCTCTTCTGCTGCTTCACATACGTCCGGATATTCAGACTGCCATCATCCGCATTCGCCTGCCGGTAGTTCACCACCAGCGGAAAGCTCACGTCGTGCTGCGCCACCACCACACCCGCCGCGGATGCCGTCGTGGTCACCTCCTGCTGCGTCGTGCTCTGCGTCAGGTCCTGCTTGTACTCAGCGCTCGACACCTTCTCATCCTGCGTGTTCACAAAGCTGTTCTGACCGCGCACCGTCGTTTCCACTCGCCCGTGCGACGTATTCACATAGCCCGAGATCGTCCACGTGCGTCCCGCCCGCACCGTCACCGGGCCAGACACCGTGCCGTCTGCCGCCGTGTTCAGCGACTCCTCCACACTCGGCGCTGGGGTTGCCAGCAGCGTATTCGCCGTTACCGCGCCCGTCGTGCTCGCCGCACCCTTGTCCGTGTACACCAGCAGCGTCGACGCAAGATCGAAGCGGTTGTTCGCGTTGAAGACTGACACCGCAACCGTATGCGGCGCACCGTCCGACAGCACGCCCGCGAACGGCGTCAGGTCCACCCGGTACGGCTTGAAGTTCAGCGTCTCCACCCCTGGCACCGGCTCCCACAGATAGGGATCAATGCCACCCGTATAAATCCACGGGTACACCGGAGCCACTCCGGCCGGCACACCGTCGATTGCCACCTCTGTCTCGCGAAATGCTGTATTGCCGCAGTTCTGCAGCGCCGCCGCGGCATCCGAGGGCACACAGGTGTACCAGAACTCATCTCCGCCCTGCGACTGCGCAACCACGTCCAGGTAAGCGCGCTCGACATTGCGCGGCAGCGTCAGCACCGCACTCTGCGCATCCGCTGAGGTGTTCACACTCGTCGTCGCGTTGTCCGCCAGGCCGTACACCGCCGACGGCACCACCGGCGCCGGGTTCGCCGCATCTGCCGGATAGAACTGCAGCCGCGCACTGCTGTAGATCAGGCCCGTGTAGATGGAGTCCACCACATTCTGAATGCTTGACACACCCGTCTGTGCGGCCTGAAACACGGCACTCAGGTCTGTCACGTCCCGCTCAATATGCCACGACGGCGACAGCGCCGCCCTTGGCTCCGCCGTTGTCCCGAAGTACAGCGTCGCCCCACCGAGGAAGAACTTCGCCGTCCGGTCAAACTGCCTGCCCGCCGTCACGGTGAAATCAGCCGTCAGCACCACCTTTGCCCACGGTCCGGCACAGCCCGCACCCGTGGGTGGCGCGTACTGCAACGGCTTCGTGCCATAGTCCGCAAACTTCAGGTTGGTAAACAGCGATACCTCGCACGGCGTTGTCGATGGCCGCGCCACCGGCGGCTCCGCCGAAGCCGGATTCGATGACCCAATCTTCGGGGCTGCTGGAACCGTGGACACCTGAGCCAATGCTGGCAGCACAGATACGACGCCGCCGAGCAGAACGGCAGCAGAGAGCAAAGCGGGGGAGCGTTGCATGGAACCTCCAGGGGAAGTGTCCAGCAGAATAGCAGAGCTCCAGCAGGTCGAGCCGTGCACGCCGAAGGACAACTCCGTGTCCTCTGTGTTCTTGCCTCGATCTTCGACCGCTCCCGCTCGCACCCTCTTTATGCTCCCGGCCTCCGCCGGAACGCATACACCACCGCCAGCACGGGTGCCGCCAGCAGCGCTCCCCATGGCGGCAGCAGCAC
>CAXTSF010000027.1:0-21054 GCA_964246865.1 uncultured Terriglobus sp. | reverse complement strand
CCGCCACTGCGGGCTCGCGTGCGGTCATCATGCCCGCATCTCCCCAGGCGCTCAGGTTCTTTGTGGGATAGAAGGAGAAAGCCGCTGTCTCACCCAGCGCACCGGCAGGCGTGCCGCGCCACGCCGCGCCGAACGCCTGCGCCGCATCCTCCACCAGCAGCACACCGTAGCGCTGCTGGAGTGAGAGAAAGCCGTCCCAATCTGCGCACTGGCCGTAGAGGTGTACTGGCATCACCGCCCGCGCGCCACCGTTGCGGTGGATCGCCTCATGGGTCGCGTCGGCGGACAGGTTGAAGGTGACAGGATCGATGTCCGCGAAGACGGGGATCGCGCCGGCACGCAGGATTGAGCTTGCGGTAGCAAAGAAGGAAAAGGGCGTCGTCACCACGTGATCGCCTTCGCCGATGCCGAGCGAGGCCATGGCCAGCCACAGGGCATCGGTTCCGCTCGCGCATCCAACGGCAGCGCCGGCCTTGCAGGCGCGGGCAACCGCACTCTCCAGATCCGCGACTTCGCGGCCAAGGATGAAGCGGCCTTCAGCGCACACCTGTGCGACAGCCTGGGCGATCTCGGCACCGATGCTGCTGTACTGCCGGGACAGATCGAGCACGGGGACCGGCGCAGGTGCAGGTGTTGCAAAGGCATTCTGCACGGGCGCAGAGTGGTCGCGCAAAAGGGTTTGCTCGTCGTTAGGCACCCTTGTATGGTAAGCGGCACCTGAACCGAGCGGCGTGCGAGCCGCATCGTGCTGGCGGCTCGCACGAAAGGCGTTTGGCATCGGGTGCCCCTGCACCCGTTGCAGTGTCCCCGCGTCCAATGCGCAGAGACGGCCCGTGATTCCGTGGTTGCGCGGGAGAACTGTTGCCCGTTTTGTGAGTTTGCCTCCAAACGTGCCGTTCTCAGATGTAGGCTAGGAGAAGAAACGCGACTTCAGATTCTTCAGTTCATTTATCGTCACCTTGGCGTTCCTCGCGGACGCTTCGGACATGCACCATCTATCCCCCTTCGTGCCGGAATGGCACGGTATGTATAGGAGATCGGCACCATGGAAGCCAAGCCGGCACAGAACATCCAGGACACCTTTCTGAACACCGTCCGCAAGGATAAGAGCGCGATTACCATCTACCTGGTTTCGGGAGTGAAGCTGACAGGCAAGATTCGCTCCTTTGACAAGTACTCGGTTCTTCTGGAGAACAACGCTCAGGAGCAGCTCATCTTCAAGCACGCCATCTCTACCGTGGTGTCCACCCGCCCGGGCAGTACCCATATTGAGCGGCCCCATAGCGGCTCGCCAAACCGCGGTGAGGGAGCTGGAAGCTCCGCCCCGCAGGACAACGGGCCCCTGGCTGGGGCTTCGGGCGTTTAGCCCACCATGCAGGCAAAGACTTCTGGGCCGGCCACCAAGAAGGGCAGGCGTGCGCCTCTGCCTGCAGCATCTCCGGGTTTGGTTGCGGAAGCCGCTTCAAGCCGCAGTGGCCACCGCACCGAAGCCATCGGTGACCTTGCCGTACTCGTTTCCGTTGAGCTGACCGGCACGCGGCAACGCCTTTCGCAAACGGCGCAGATGGCCCGTTCTGCCGCAGCGCTGCACGACGGCGAACTCGCAGAAGAGAGGCACGCGGAAGCTACGCCCGACCTGGACTTCGAGACGGCACTCGCTGAGTTTCAGGAGCTTGCGCGTTCCGCAGGAGCGGAGATTGCGGCCACAATCATCCAGCGCCGGTCAAAGCCTGACGCCGCCACCTTGATCGGCCCGGGCAAAGTGGAGGAGCTGTCGGCGGTCGTGGCCAGTTCCGGTGCGAACCTGGTATTGTTCGATCACGACCTGTCTCCCTCGCAGCTGCGCAACCTCGACGACGAACTACCCTGCCGCGTCATTGATCGCACGCAGCTGATCCTCGACATCTTTGCCCGGCACGCACGCACCCGCGAGGGGCACCTGCAGGTGGAGCTGGCGCAGCTGGAGTATCAGCTGCCGCGCCTGGCAGGACGCGGCAAAGCCATGTCGCAGCTGGGCGGCGGCATCGGCACACGCGGCCCCGGTGAAACCAAACTGGAGACGGACCGGCGTCGCATCCGGGAGCGCATTGACCGGCTCAAGGCACAGCTGGAACAGGTACGGCAAAACCGCCGGCAGCAGCGTCAGCGCAGAGAGGCCGTTCCTGTGCCGACCATCGCCCTGGTGGGATACACCAACGCCGGCAAGAGCACCCTGTTCAATGCTCTTACGGATGCAGGCGTCGTTGAGAGTGCGCGCATGTTTGCCACGCTGGATCCGAAGCTGCGGCATCTTGCTCTGCCATCCCGCCGCAAGGTGCTGCTAAGCGACACCGTCGGTTTCATCCGAAATCTCCCGCATACGCTTGTGACCAGCTTTCGGGCCACGCTTGAGGAGGTGGAAAGGGCGGAGTTGTTGCTGCACGTGCGGGATGCGGCTTCACCGATGCTTGACGAGCAGAAGACGCAGGTGGAGAAGGTGCTTGCAGAACTGGACGTGGCAAAGACGCCTGCACTGCAGGTGCTCAACAAGATCGATCTTTTGCCGGATGAAGAGCGCATGCTGCTTCTCCGAGCTCCAGGGCGAGACGTGATTGCCCTGTCTGCCCACACGGGCGAGGGCTTGAGTGAGCTGGTGCGTGCGATTGAGGAGCGGATCGGTGGTGCGGAGGCCAACGATCCTACGGCAACGGCAACCTTCCGGATTCCGCAGCGAGAGGGCCGCACCATCGCCGCGCTGGAAGCAGGTGCGTTTATTGAGGGCAAGCGTTTTGAAGGCAACCTGACCTTCTTTACGGCGCGAGGTCCGTCCTCGCTGTTGCAGCGATACCGCCGTTTCCAGCTCCATACGGCCGGAGCCATGCCGGAGACCGAACCGGAGACACGCGCACGCTATCGATCAGGAAGAAAATAGTGGTCATTCCGGTCTGATCGGACGGAAGTTCCAGATGAAAAGTGGTTCCAGACCAAGAAGGGGTTCCAGACAGGAAAAGGCCGCCAGCGGAGGGAGTGGAGGTACTTCCCTGGGTGGCGGCCCCGTCGGCCCGGCCGGGCCTTGGAATGGTCATAGATTACGTCCAGGGAGGGTGGGTTGTCCATGTGCCGCTCCCGAAAGTCGTACCCTCCCTCCCGAGGGGTGCCACATTGCTTTCCCCAATGCCATCTGCTAGAAAAGAGAGGACGCGGCACATACCGAACGTGCGCAGCATGGGGCGGATAGCCCTTGCTGTAGCGAGTTTGTTGCAGATCTGACCGCGCAAGACCAACAATGCAAGAGATCTTCCAACAACTTGGCGAACTTGTGCTTGGCTCGCTGCCAACCGTTGTCTTCTTCCTGTGTCTTCTGGCTGCCTACGCGTTTCTGGTCCGGGGACCGCTGGAAAGAACACTCGCGGAGCGCCACGCACGCATGGGCGGGGCTATCGAAGAAGCGCATCGCGCCGTTTCGGTCTCTGAGGAAAAGGCTGCCGAGTATGAGAACAGGCTGCGGCATGCCAGAGCAGAGATCTTCGAGGCGAGGCAGGCGCGACTCAAGGCTGCTGGAGAGGCGCGCGAGCGCTCCCTGGACGAGGCAAGGTCCCAGGCAGGAAAGCGCATTGCCGCTGCGCGGGCGTCCGTAGAGCAGTCCGGTGTCGATATCCGGCGCGAGATCGAGGCGTCGGCCTCTGGGCTGTCGGAGCAGATTCTGGCAGCCATTCTTCCGGAGAAGGCACGAGTCTCCGAGGCAGTTCGATGAAGCCGGCTTTGTGCTGCATGTCCCTGATGCTAGCCGTGCTCGTCTGTGCTGCTCCTGCGATTGCGCAGCAACAACGCATGGTGACACCGCCGAGAGATCTGATCGCGCTCCAGGAGAATACCGCTCCCGCTCCCGCATCCGTTTCAACCGCATCGGGACATCGATCCGAGCCCGAGGCGAACGATTCTGCGAAGAAGCAGGAGGCTGAGGGCGGTACAGAGGCGTTCCGGAACTCGCCATCGGTGCAGAAGCTCGGCGGGATGCTGGGCATGAAGCCGGCGGTTGCATCCTCCGTGTTTGAGTGGCTCAACTTCCTTGTTCTTGCAGCTGCGGTGCTATTTTTTGCGGCCAAGGCGCTGCCGAGCCTGCTGCGGAAGCGGACAGAGGGAATTCAGAAGGGGATTGTGGAAGCTCGAAGTGCTACGGAAGAGGCGCGGCTTCGTCTGTCTGCTGTGGAGGAGCGCCTGTCGAAGCTGGACGGCGAGATTGCCTCTCTGCGCGGAGAATCGGAGCGGAGCGCGCTTGCCGACGAAGAGCAACTCAAGGCGCAGATGGAAACTGAGAAGGCCCGTATCCTGCAGGCGGCGGAGCAGGAGATTGCAGCAGCCAGCGCCCAGGCGCACCGCTCGTTGCGGGAGTATGCAGCGCAGATTGCGGTAGACCGGGCAGGCCGGTCCCTTGAAATTACCCCGGAGGACGACCGCTGGCTGATCAAGAACTTTGTCAGCAAGTTGAACGGCGAAGGGAGCCGAAACTAAGTGTCCGCATTTGCCCTTCAATACGCGCGTGCATTGCAGCAGGTTGCGCGTGAGCAGCAGATTCCAGCGGATGCTGTTCGGCAGCAGCTCGCGGACCTGTCCGGAACCCTTGGGAGCAGCCATGAACTCCGTGAGTTTCTGGGCAATCTGTCGCTCGGACAGGCAGACAAGCTGAAGGTTCTGGACGCGGTTGCGCAACGCACCGGGATGGGACAGACCGTGCGGAACTTTGCGGCGGTCCTGATGGACCATAACAGGCTTGGCGCACTGGATGACATGATTGCGGAGTACCAGACCCTGGCAGACGCGGCGGACTCGATCGGCGAAGCCGAGATCACATCTGCCAAGCCGCTGGCGCAGGAACAACGCGATCTGCTCGAGGGCAAAGCGGGTGAGCTTGCGGGTACGCGGGTGCGCGTGGCCTGGCGGGAGGATGCATCGCTGCTGGGCGGCGCAGTGATTCAGATTGGTTCACGGATCTATGACGGCTCCGTACGCGGACAGCTGGAACAGATGAAGCAGCACCTTGCCGGCGCATAGCCGGCAGCTTACGCAGCAGACAGTTTCTGAGGGTTGAATGGCACAGCTTAGAGCGGACGAGATTACAGAGCTGCTTCGGCAGCAGATCAGCAACTATGAGCAGAAGGTCGCAGTCGATGAGGTCGGCACCATCATCTCGCTGGGCGACGGGATTGCCCGTATTCATGGTCTGGATAAGGTCATGGCGGGAGAGCTGATTGAGTTCCCGAAGGGCATCTCCGGCCTGGCGATGAACCTGGACGAAGACGAAGTGGGAGCAGTGCTGCTGGGCGATTATACCGAGATCAGCGAAGGCGATCAGGTGAAGCGTACCGGCAAGATCATGTCTGTGCCGGTGGGCGATGCCATGGTCGGCCGTGTGGTCAACGCACTTGGCCAGCCGATCGACGATAAAGGACCGATCGACACACCGCATTCGCTGCCTGTGGAGCGGCTTGCACCTGGCGTCATCGACCGTAAATCAGTAACGGAACCGATGGCCACGGGCATCAAGGCCATCGACACAATGATCCCGATTGGGCGTGGACAGCGCGAACTGCTGATCGGCGACCGGCAGACCGGCAAAACTGCGATCGCTCTCGACACGATCCTGAACTCGGCGAAGAACGACCTGATCTGCATCTACTGTGCCATTGGCCAGAAGCGCTCGTCCGTCGCCCAGGTGGTGCAAACGCTTGAGTCGTATGGCGCAATGGCATACACCATTGTGGTCGCCGCCACAGCGTCGGAGCCCGCGCCCATGTCCTATCTTGCCCCCTACGCGGCAACGGCCATGGGTGAGTACTTCCGCGATAACGGTAAGCACGCCCTGATTATTTACGACGACCTCTCCAAGCATGCTGCCTCGTATCGTGAGATCTCGCTGCTGCTGCGGCGCCCGCCAGGCCGTGAGGCGTATCCCGGTGACGTCTTCTATCTGCACTCGCGTCTGCTGGAGCGCTCGTCCAAGCTGTCGGAGAAGCTCGGCGGCGGATCGCTGACGGCGCTGCCGATCATCGAAACGCAGGCTGGTGACGTTTCGGCGTACATCCCGACGAACGTCATTTCGATTACGGATGGACAGATTTTTGTCGAGACGGATCTGTTCAACTCGGGCATCCGCCCCGCGGTCAACGTGGGCCTGTCGGTCTCGCGTGTAGGGTTCGCCGCGGCCATGAAGGCGACGAAGCAGGTCGGAGCCACCCTGAAACTCGACCTTGCACAGTACCGGGAACTGGCTGCCTTTGCGCAGTTTGGTTCGGATCTTGATCCGGCAACCCAGAAGCAGCTGAATCGCGGCCAGCGGCTGGTGGAGATCCTGAAGCAGCCACAGTTCCAACCCCTGACCGCCGCTCAGCAGGTCTCGATCGTCTTCGCCGGTACGAACGGGCTTCTGGACGATGTCGATACCAAGCAGGTGCAGGCCTTCGAGGTCGGATTCCACCAATATATGGGGAGCACCGGCAAACAGGTGTTGACGGACATCATGACAAAGAAGGCCATCGACGACGACATCAAGAAGCGGTTGACCGATGCGATCAACGATTACAAGTCTGGCTTCAAGGCTGGCCTGAAAGACAAGGAACGGGAACTGGCCACGGCGTAGTTGATAATGACGGTGAGGAGGAAAGCGCATGCGACCTGAGATCATTCCTGCGGCTCTTGCGGCAGCGCTCCCGACAATGACGGGCCTTGTTGGCATCGTGCTGTCGCGCAATGACTTGGGTAGGTTCGATTCGAGACTGAGTGTCACGGAGGGCTGGTTATACAGCCGCCTTTCGGGCATCAAGACGAGGCAGGGCAGCAGGATCACCGCAGTGGACAACCGACGCCATGCAGACATGGTTCAGGTGATTGGAAGATTGACCGGATTCGAAGTGCGCGCCGCGCGCTTGGAAGAAAAGCAAAGCAGATAAATGGCAAATGTACTCGATCTAAAACGGCGCATCCGCTCCGTGAAGAACACGCGGCAGATCACGAAGGCCATGAAGATGGTCTCTGCCGCAAAGCTGCGCCGTGCGCAGGAGCGTGCGATGCAGGCACGGCCGTACGCGCAGATGCTGGCGAATGTGCTGCAATCGCTGGTGCGCCGTGCGGACCTGTATGGTGGTGAGGGCGTCGATGTGGCTCATCCGCTGCTGGTCGAGCGCGAAGAGAAGGACGTGCTTGTCCTTGTGATTGCGGGGGACAAGGGCTTCGCCGGAGCCTTCAACGCGAACATCGGCAAGGCTGCGCAGAGATTCATCGAGAGCCGGCGGGCACCGCTTGCTCCCCAGGGGGACCTGCCAGGCCGCGACGCGCAGAACGTCGATGTGGAGACGGTTGGCCGGAAGGCTCGGGATCTGTTCAAACGCCGCTATCCGGAAGCGGTGTGGGAGCACAAAGAGACAGAGTACGACAACGGGCTTTCAAGGCATATTGAGGAGATCCGCCACCGAAGCGCCCCGGTCGAGGTGACGCACGATCTGTCGTCCCTGCTCGCGAAGTTGAACTTTACCGAGGTGGACCGCTGCGCGCACTCCATCATTGGGCGCTACGAGACCGGGGAGATCGATGCGGTATACCTCGTGTACAACGAGTTCAAGTCAGTGATTGCGCAACGTGTTGTCGTCGAGAAACTGCTGCCCATCCGCAAGCTGGGAACGCCGGAGATCACCGCGGTTGAGGAGATGTCAGAGGAGCAGAAGGAAGCTGCAGGACGAGCAGCGGCGACGGCCGGAGTTTCGGTGCATGCTTCGGAAGACTCCGCCCAGGAAGACGAGGCAAAGACCTTTGGGACTGCCGATGTGGATTATTTGTACGACGATGATCCCGCGACGCTGTTCAAGCATCTGCTTCCCCGCTACGTCACCACGCAGATCTACCACGCACTGCTGGAGTCGACAGCGTCGGAGCACGCGGCGCGTATGACTGCGATGGATTCGGCCAGTTCAAACGCAAGTGACATGATTGACGATCTGACGCTGACGATGAACCGCGTGCGTCAGGCCGCCATCACCAAAGAGATCATCGAGATCGTTTCAGGAGCTGCCGCCATCTAGGCGGCTGTACGAAGGAAGAGCAAATGCCACAGAACATCGGCAAAGTAATTCAGATCAGCGGCCCGGCCGTCGACATTCAATTTGACGAGCAGCACATGCCGCCCATCTATCAGGCGCTGCGCATTACCAGCGAAGGCTTCGATGTGCCCACGCCCATGAACGTGATTGTTGAGGTGCAGCAACACCTTGGCGAGGGACGTGTGCGGACGGTAGCCATGGAGGCCACGGAAGGTATGGTCCGCGGCATGAAGGCCGAGGACACAGGCGGACCGATTATGGTTCCGGTGGGCCGCGAGACGCTGGGCCGGGTGTTGAACGTGATCGGCGAACCTGTCGATCAGCTTGGCCCGGTGCAGACAGATAAGCGCATGCCTATCCACCGGCAGGCCCCGAGCTTCGACGAGCAGGCGACCGGCGAAGAGATGTTTGAGACCGGCATTAAGGTGATTGACCTGATCCAGCCGTTCCTGAAGGGCGGCAAAATCGGTCTTTTCGGGGGAGCCGGTGTCGGCAAGACGGTGTTGATTCAGGAACTGATCAACAACGTCGCGCAGCAGCACGGCGGCTTTTCCGTCTTCGCCGGAGTCGGCGAACGCACCCGTGAGGGCAACGATCTCTGGATGGAGTTTCAGGAATCTGGTGTTATCGATCCGCACGACTGGAGAAAGTCGAAGGCCGCTTTGATTTACGGCCAGATGACCGAGCCGCCGGGAGCGCGGCTGCGCGTGGCATTGACCGCCCTCACGATCGCGGAACATTTCCGTGACGAGGAGGGTGCGGACACGCTGCTCTTCATCGACAACATCTTTCGGTTCACCCAGGCTGGTTCTGAAGTATCCACGCTGCTGGGCCGGATGCCCTCTGCGGTGGGGTATCAGCCGAATCTTGCCACGGAGATGGGCCAGTTGCAGGAGCGAATCACATCGACGAAGAAGGGCTCCGTCACCTCAGTTCAGGCGATTTATGTGCCTGCAGACGACCTGACCGATCCCGCGCCGGCGACGACCTTTGCCCACCTGGATGCGACCACGGTGCTAAACCGCGCCTTGACGGAGATCGGCATCTATCCCGCTGTCGACCCACTCGCATCCACTTCCCGGATTCTCTCTCCGCGCGTGGTTGGCGACGAGCACTACAACACGGCGCAATCGGTGAAGAGCATTCTGCAGCGCTATAAGGATCTGCAGGATATCATCGCCATTCTCGGTATCGACGAGCTCTCAGAGGAGGACAAGCTGACCGTTTCGCGCGCACGGAAGGTGCAGCGATTCCTGTCGCAGCCGTTCCACGTTGCCGAGGTCTTCACCGGCAATCCTGGCAAATACGTCAAGGTTGCCGACACGGTGCGCTCGTTCAAAGAGATCATCGAAGGCAAGCACGACGATGTTCCCGAGCAGGCCTTTTACATGAAAGGCGGCATCGAGGAAGTGAGGGAAGCCGCTGAAAAGATGAAGCAAAATGCATGATCTGGGTGGAGCTTTCAGTTGCAGTCACTCGCATCGGAAGCCTGCCTAACCTTTGCCACATTGCCTGGTGGCAATGCTCGATAAGCAATCAAGAAAAGACGCAAAGCTAGTAGCGAGAAACGAAGAACGATGGCCGACACATTACAACCCGCCTCCGGTACGAACGGTCAACTCGCTGTCCGTATCGTCACACCGGACCGCGTCCTGATAGATACAAGCGCGGACGCCATCGAGTTGCCTGCGCGCTCTGGCTATCTTGAGGCACTTTATGGTGCGGCACCTCTGCTGGCCGAGCTTGGGGCCGGGGAGGTCCGCCTGCATGGAGGCAGCTCCGGCGACGCGAAGTTCTTCGTGGCCTGGGGCTTTGCCGAGGTGCTGCCGCAGCGCGTCACGGTTCTGGCCGAGACCGCGATGGCACCCGGTGAGATCGATGCGGGTGAGGCACAGCGAGAGCTGGAGGCAGCGCAGAAGGACTGGAACGAGTCCGGTGATGATGCCGACAAGTATGACTTTGCGCAGTCGGAGATTCGCGTCGCGGAAGAAAAACTGGCGGCCTCGAAGGATCGCTAGACCCCGGCCTTCTGAAATCGGAGCGCTTCGTTTAGAAAAACATCTCATCAAGCGCCATCGTGCGGCTTTGCAGCCGAGGGCCCCTCCGGCCCCGTTCATCGAGCGATGCCTGTCAACGATTCCTGCATCAGCGAGCAACAAGGAAGGGCGCTGCAAGTCGGCGAGCATAAGCGTGCCCGTCGGAGCCACTTCTGATCGCGACTCGCCGGTTTTTGCTATCAGCGAAGTCTTGATCTGTATGATTGCGTGAAGCAATATTCAGGTTCTATAGTTCGCCTATGCGCCGTTCCATGCAGCAACCGCTGCAGCCTCGAAGAACACCCATCCAAGCGCGATCTGCGGCCACGCTGCAGGCGATCCATGAGGCTGCGGTTCAACTGTTGCTGCGCGAAGGATCGGACCGGCTTACCACGATCCGCGTGGCAGAGCGCGCGGGCGTGTCGGTGGGCACGCTTTATCAGTACTATCCGAATAAACAGGCGCTGCTGTATGCCGTCCTGGAGCTTCATCTGATGGCATTGCTCACATCCGTTGAGCAGGCCTGCAAGTCTGCCCGGGGTGAGCCGGTGCCGGAGATGGTGCGTGCCGTGGTGCATGCCTTTCTGGATGCCAAGCTGGAAAAGCCGGAGCTTGCCGCGGCGCTTGAGCGCATGAATATCGAGCTAGATGGTGTGGCCCTGTCCGTCACCGTTCGGCGGCGTCTGCGCGCGGCTGTGCAGGACCTGTTTGCGACGGCTGAAGAGTTGCACGGCGTATCGCTGAGTACTCCGGTCTTCCTCCTGATGGCATCGCTTGCGGGTGCAACACGCGCTGCCCTGGAAGCCGGAGCACCGCGGAGTCTCAGCAAGGCATTACGCGAGCAGCTTACTGTGCTTGGCGAGTCATACCTGACGAGCGGCCGGCTGGCCTAGGCATCTTTGCCGAGAACCGGAAACGATCGGCTACTCTAAAGCAGTTCTCCCGGATTTGGATGAGCGAAGACAGCCACTTCTTTTTGGAAGAGACGACGCGAGCCGTCGTGACTCTCGCCACACACTTTAGGGGAACTGGTCGAGGAGGCCAACCATGCGACCTGCTCTCCACGAAACCTTCGCGATCTCTGCTGAAGACATCGACGCGGCACGCGCGCGTGTGCGTGACAGCGTGTATCAGACGCCGTGCGCGCATTCCATTCTGTTGAGCGAGCTGACAGGGCAGCAAATCTTTCTGAAGCTTGAAAACCTGCAGATGACAGGAGCTTTCAAGGAGCGGGGCGCGTTGAACCGGATCCTGACGCTGACACCCGAGCAGACCCGGCGCGGCGTGGTGGCGGCAAGCGCAGGCAATCATGCGCAGGGCGTCGCTTACCATGCGACCCGGCGCGGTATCCACTCCACCATCGTGATGCCGCAACCGACGCCTCTGGTGAAGGTGACAGCGACACGCAACTTCGGGGCGGAGGTGATCCTGCATGGTGCGAACTATGACGAGGCGCACGCCGAGGCTCGGAGACGCTGCGACGCGGAAGGGCTGACCTTTATCCATCCGTTTGATGATGCCGGCGTTATCGCGGGGCAGGGAACCATCGGTCTGGAACTGCTCGAGCAGGTCGAGGGTCTCGAAGCAGTGGTGGTTCCGATTGGTGGAGGCGGACTGATAGGCGGCATCGGCTGCGCGATCAAATCAGTACGGCCGGAGGTACGCGTGATCGGTGTGCAGACGGCACGTCTGCCCAGCATGCAGGCGGCTGTGCGAGCCGAGTCGCTGGTAACGCTGGAAGCGGCAAACACGATTGCGGACGGCATCGCGGTGCGCCGCGCCGGCGCCCTGACCCTGCCGCTGGTACAGGCGTACGTGGATGAGATCGTGACCGTAGAAGAGGACGAGATCGCGGCGGCCATCCTCGTTCTGCTGGAGCGGGAGAAGACGCTGGCCGAGGGTGCCGGGGCCGTGGCATTAGCTGCCTTGCTGCAGAAGAGGACCTCTCTGAGTGAGTCTGGGAGGGGTGAGACGCGGACTGCGGTGCTGGTGTGCGGCGGCAACATCGATGTGACCTTGCTGTCGCGCATCATCGAGAGAGGCCTGGTGCAGGATGGCCGGCTCATCCGGTTGCGCATCCACCTGCTGGACCGCTCCGGTGCGCTGCAGGATCTGACAGCCATCATTGCGGAGCATGGCATCAACATCGTCGACACCCTGTATAACCGCGCATACTACGGCGTGAACCTCGGCGACACGGTGATCGATATCACCATGGAGACACGCGGGCGCGAGCAGGTGGAGGAGCTTCTGGCGGCACTCACAGAGAACGGCTACCGCCACAGCCGCGTGCTCTGAACTGCCAGTGCGGAGGGCAACTTTCACGAGAGTGTGAGTGACCGTCCGCTCCAGTTGGACCGGCTGTTTGAACTGCTTTATCGTCAAGAGAGATCCTGCATCCCGGAGAGTGTCACGGTGCGCACCGCGCGCTGCAGGGCACCTGGCTGAGAATGGCCTGGGGATGTGAGGACACTGGTCGAGCTTTGCTGGCCAGCGATATGGAATCGATTTCAGGAGAAGCCAGATGCAAAAGGATTTACTTCGATGGATGGCCGGAACGGCTGTCGTTTTGTCCTGTTGTCCACTATCCGTACATGCGCAGACGGTGACGGGCGCGGTGACAGGTACGGTCACCGATCCAAGCGGTTCCGTGATCCCAGGTGCGGCGGTGACGGCACACAATACGGAAACTGGCGTCAACTCCACTGCGACCACGAATGGTGCAGGGCTGTATCGCATCGCGAATCTGCCGATCGGACGGTACGAGGTCACGATCGAGGCCAGCGGCTTCACACAGCAGACGATCCCGGCTTTCGCACTGGAGGCCTTGCAGACTGCAAACTTCAATGTTGCTCTGAAGATCGGTGGCGGCAGCGAGACGGTCACCGTCTCCGATGCCGCGCCCATCCTGGATACGCAGGATGCAACCCTGAGCGGCACGTTCACGGCGACAACGATTCAGAACTTTCCGTTGAACGGCCTCGACTTTTCAGCGCTGACGCTCTACGTTCCCGGTTCGGTGAGCACGGCGGGAACGTCCGGTACGACAAGCCTGGAGCGAAGCCTTTCCTACACGGATTCGGTGAATCTGAACGGCAATCGCGCCCAGGCGAACAACTACACGCTGGACGGCATTGACATCAATGAAAGCTTCAACAACCTGATTGCGTACAGCCCGGCACCGGAGTCGCTGCAGGAGATCAAGGTGCTGACGGCAAACTCGCCCGCCGACTACGGCAACGTGAACGGCGGCGGCGTGGTGAGCGTGTTGAAGAGCGGCACCAACAACCTGCACGGCTCCGCCTACGGCTACGTGCAGGACTACCGTCTGAACGCGAACTCCTGGTTGAACAAGCATGCGAATCCGATCATTCAGACCAACCCATTCTCACAGGCGCAGTTCGGCGGAACCTTTGGCGGCCCGATCAAGCGCGACAAGCTCTTCTTTTTTGTGGACTACCTCGGCTCGCGCTTTCACCAGGGCGGTACTGGCCAGGCGAGTGTCTTCACGCAGGCGATGCGGAATGGCGACTTCTCTGTCCTGCTGACCGGCGCCAATCCGATCCAGCTTTACGATCCACGGAATGTCGGCGGGGCACCGGTCTACGTGCCGTATGCCAACAATCAGGGCATTCCCATCGCGAACCCGGTAGCCAAGTTTCTGTTTGCCAATCCGAGTCTGTACCCACTGCCAAATGCGACGCCGACGGACGGCATCGTCGCGAATAATCTGCAGGGTCCGCAGCGGACCTTCCGCGCCAATAACCAGGGCGACGTGAAGGTCGAGTTCGATCCGCGCAATGCCGACAAGATCACCGGATTCTATTCCATGTCGACCGCCTACGACGGAGCGACCTCGGTGCTCGCGCTGACCTTTCCGAACGGCAGCGTGTACCCGACCAAGGTCGCGGGTGTCACCTGGGTCCACATCTTCTCTCCGAGCATCGTGAATGCAGCACGGGCCGGCTTTACCCGTGTGGCCTGGCGACAGGGCCTGCCGGCGGACGGCACCGGGCGCTTCGGCACACAAGGTAATTCGGTAGTGGGGATCAATTTCCCGAACCAGGCGTATCAGGGCTTCACCGCGCAGAACATTGGCGGCGGCATCAGCGGCGTCGGCAATGGCGCGTACGTCAGCGGCAGCTTGACCGACAACACCTTCAGCTACGTCGACGACCTGACCGTGCAGCGCGGCAAGCACACGCTGCGCACGGGCGTACAGGCACTGCGGTATCAGCAGAATTACCCGACCAGCAACAATAACGGATTCCTGGGAGCTCTGACCTACAGTGGATCGTTTACCTCCAACCCGAAGTTCGCGAATGCCGGCGGGTATGGCGGTGCGGATTTTGTGCTGGACCGCGTCACAAATGCCGCGGCGACGCTCGGCAGCATCAACGTTGGCCAGCGCCAGTGGCGAGCCGCCGGCTACGTCAGCGACGACTACAAAGCCACGCAGCAGTTGACGCTGAACGCCGGCATCCGCTACGAGTATGACCAGCCCTGGGTCGAGTCGAACAACAAGACCGGCAACATCGATGTCGCGACCGGGCAGGTAATCTACGCCGACCATGTGCCCGCGGGCGCGCCGGCCGGCTCCGGCGTTTGCAGCAATCGGGCCTGCTACCAGAACAACTTTACGCAGATCATGCCGAGACTGGGCTTTGCCCTGCAGGCGACGAACCGCTTCGTTCTGCGCGGCGGCTATGGTGCGACGAGCTTCTTTGAGGGAAACTCTGCCAACCAGCGCCTGACATCGATCACGCCGTTCATTCAAGCGGTGAGTGCAACGGTAACGACACCCACGCTGACGGATGCCGGCGCACCGCGAACCGCGGAGCAGGGCTTTGCCGGCGGCAGCCTCGCCTATGGCGGCACCTTCAATGTGTACCCGCAGAACATCCAGCCTGCCTATGTGCAGGAGTGGAATCTGACGACCGAATATGCGCTGAGCCGCACACTCTCGCTGCAGGTCGGTTATCTGGGGGAGCAGGGCCAGCACATTGAGGACTACGGCAACCTGAACCAGTACCGCACCAACGGCGATCAGACCTCCGCGCCCTACTACAACAACCGCTACCTCGGCGTGAATGCAATCGACCCGGCGACGAGCATCGGAAACAATCAACTGCTGATTACCGAGTCGCGTGCGGCCATGAACTACAACGCCCTGCAGGCGGTGCTGCGGCAGCGCACCAACAAGGGCCTGGAGTTCACGGTGAACTACACGTACTCCAAAGCTCTGACCAACAGCCTGGGCAACTACAGCCTGAACGTGGCGGGCTTCTCGGGGGCCTTCCAGGATTACTACAACAGCGCGGCGGACTGGGGCCCGGCCGGCTACGATGTTCGCCACAACATCAGCTTCACCGGCGTGTACGCTCTGCCGGTGGGCCGTGGCAAGGACTTCCTGCCGAACACAAACCGCTTTGTCGAAGAGGCGATCGGTGGATGGCGTATCGCTGCGGCCGGTGTTTCGTACAGCGGCCTGCCCGAGACGATTCTTGGGCCGGGAAACAACTCCAATAGCTACGGCAACAGCCGCGTAAACCAGTACCGCTCGCTCAAGGTCGTGAACCGCGCCATCGATCACTGGTTCGGTACGGATCCTTCGGCCATCCCATGCACCACGCCAGGCGTGGACAACGGCGTCTGCGCTTTCGGAGCACCGGCGCCCAATGCCTTTGGCACGGGCCGGAACGGCAATGCGCGCGGGCCCGGCTTCCTGAACGTGGACCTGTCCGCGTTCAAGGACTTCACCACCTTCCGCGAGCAGACGCTTGGCTTCCACTTCGATGCCTTCAACGCCTTCAACATCGCGAGCTATGGCAATCCGGTCACCAGCATCACCGACCCGAACTTTGGCAACATCTCCAACCAGGGCGGGGCTGTGCGATCCACCGAACGGCGTCTGCAGTTCTCGGCCAACTACCGCTTCTAGCGGATGCACGCACAATCAAGGGCGCTCGCCGGTTCTGTGGCGGGCGCCTTTTCTTGAACCAAAGGAGAGTATCCCTATGAGGCTGCGAAGTCCTCTTGTCCTGCGCTCAACATTCGTTCCGGCACTTTGCCTTGCAGCTGCGGCAATGATCCTCGCCACCGCTGCTGCCCTTCCGGGCGCTTCCGCGCAGCAGGACATGCCGCCGCTGCACTACAGCTGCCGGTACACCCGGACGCCGCCAAAGATCGACGGCAAGCTGGACGATCCGGTATGGCAGGCCGCAGAGTGGACCTCTGACTTTGTCGACATTGAGGGTGCGAAGCGGCCGGTACCGCGCCTCCGCACGCGCGCGAAGATGCTGTGGGATGACAAGTATCTTTACATTGCCGCAGAGCTCGAGGAGCCCGAGGTAAAGGCCACGCTCACCAGGCACGACTCGGTGATCTTTCACGATAACGACTTCGAGGTCTTCCTCAAGCCGGTGCCGTCCAGCCCGAGCTACTACGAGTTTGAGATGAATGCCCTCAACACAGGCTGGGACCTCTTTCTCTCGAAGCCCTACAAGCTGGGCGGCAAGGCGGACGACAGCTGGGATATTGCGGGTCTGCGGACCGCCGTTGCCGTGCAGGGCACGCTCAACAAGCCATCCGACAGGGACAAGGGCTGGACCCTGGAGATCGCCTATCCGCTGACCGCATTCGCGTCGAGGCAGCCGGTGCCTGCACCGAAGAGTGGAACGACGTGGCGCATCAACTTTAGCCGTGTGGAGTGGACGGCAGGCCAGCCGAAAGAGGACAACTGGGTCTGGTCACCGCAGGGCCTGATCGATATGCACGTCCCGGAACGCTGGGGCTATCTGGACTTCACCCACTGAAGCGGCCACGGCATCTCAGGCCCGCAGCAGTGCCGGACGCTCTCGCGCGACCTTGCCGATCAGTTCACCGAAGAGCGTGTTCGCCCAGGCGAACCAGGGCCGCGTGAACTGCTTCGGATCGTTCTTGGAATAGCTCTCATGGATGAAGCCTGTGCCGGCGGTTGAGTTCACCAGCATCTGCAGCGCGTGACGGATCTCCCCATCGGACTGGCTGGTGAGCGCATAGATGATCTGCGACATCGGCCAGATCATGTCCTTGCCCACGTGCGGTCCACCGATGCCCTCGCCGGCACGGCCGCGAAAGAACCACGGGTTGCGCTCGCTCCATACGAAGGCGCGTGTACGCGCATACAGCGCTGCGTCGGGCGAGCTGTTCAGGTAGGGCAGTGAGAGCAGGCCCGGTGCATTGGCATCATCCATCAGCATCTGGCCGCCGAAGCCGTCCACCTCAAAGGCCCACACGGTTCCGCGCGGGGTGGCTGCTACGGCATGCGCGCGCAGGGCGGTCTCCACCTCCGCGGCAAGGGCTGTGGCCTTTCCGGCGAGCGTATCGTCGTGCAGGACAGCGCGGCTCATCTCTGCAAGCTGGCGCAGTGAGGCCACCGCGAACAGATTTGAAGGAACAAGGAAGGGCAGAACACAGGCGTCATCGGAGGGCCGGAAACCGGAGACAATCAAACCAACCGGCTTCACTGGATTGCCGAAACCCTTCTCGCCGAGCGTCTCCGTCGGCGTGGAGGCAGTTCGCTGAAAGTGGTACGGGCCGGGGCCGTCCTTGCGCTGCTGCACCCGCATGGTGTCCACGACGAGCCGCATGGCATCATGCCAGCGCGCGTCGAAGGGTTTGGTATCGCCAGTGGATTTCCAGTAGCCATAGCTAAGGCGAATGGGGTAGCAGAGCGAATCGAGCTCATACTTGCGCTCGCCGACTCCTTTCTTCATCTCGGTATCGTCCTTGCTGCCCCACGGTAGTGGCGGCGCGTTCAGGTCGGCCATGAAGGCATTGGCATACGGGTCAATGAGGAGGCAGCGGGCCTGCCTCCGGATCACACCCTCCAGCAGCGATCGCAGACGCTCGTCCTTGGCGGCCAGGGGCAGGTACGGCCACACCTGCGCGGAGGAGTCGCGCAGCCACATGGCCGGGATGTCGCCCGTGATGACCGCTGTGTCGGGCTTGCCCTCAAAGGTGCCGGGCTCCACGGTGGTGTCCAGCGTATTGGGGAAACAGTTCGCGAAAAGCGTGGCAAGCAGGGGTGCCTGGATGCGCCCCTGCACGTCACGAATGTACTGCTCCACGGCGTCGGAGCGGAAGCGGCGGTCTGCCGGTGCGGGGCGTTTCCCGTTTGTGATCGAGGGCGGGATCTGCAGGGCGCGGGCCGCTGCCGGTGTGAGGAGGGTAGCGGCAACGGCGGCCGCCTGCGCGATCCAGTCTCTTCTTGTCATCTCTGGCACTGGTGCCTCGTCGCAGTTGCTCATTCCTTATCCTTTCCGTCACACTGGTAAGCGCGGTTGGGCTATCATAGCCTGCTCGCTGGAATCGGTTCCACCATGTCGTAGTTTGGAGTCTGCCATGATCTCTCGCCGCCGCTTTCTCGAGTCCGCAGGTGCGCTCTGCGCTGCCACCGCGCTGCCGCTGCCCACCTTTGCCGTGCCGGAGGGCGCAGCCGCAGCGGATCCGCTCCGGTGGGTGGATCCACGCATCGGTACAGGAGGTCACGGCCACTGCTTTCCGGGCGCCTCTCTTCCTTTTGGTGCGGTACAGCTTAGCCCGGACACCTACAACGACGGCTGGGACTGGTGCTCGGGCTATCACGCATCCGACCGCTCCATCATGGGCTTCAGCCACACGCACCTGAGCGGCACCGGATGTGGCGATCTGCTGGATTTTCTTGTGATGGCCGGCACAGGCCCGGTAAAGCTGGTGCCGGGCTCGCGCAAGAACCCGGAGGAGGGATACCGCTCCGCCTTCTCGCATGAGCGTGAGATCGCAGAGCCGGGCTTCTACTCGGTATTCCTGGAGCGGCCCAAGGTGCAGGTCGAACTAACCGCGACTGAGCGCACAGGACTGCACCGCTACACCTTTCCGCAAAGTGACGATGCCTGGCTCATCGTCGACCTGAACCACAGCTATCTCAGCAATGGCTCATCTTCCGTGTACACGGCAGAGGTGCAACAGACCGCGGCCGACACGCTCGCCGGCGGACATGTGACCCGGGCATGGGGTCGCGACCGGCACTGCTACTTTACGCTGCAGGTGTCCAAAAAGCCGACGGCGATTACTCTCTACTCCGATGGCAAGCCGGTGCAACAGAAAGAGATGCTGAAGGGCGACAATCTGCAGGCCGTTCTGCACTTCAAGACAAACGCGAATGAGAAGGTCCTGGTGCGCACCGGCATCTCCGGCGTCAGCGCAGCGGGTGCGGAACGGAACCTGCGTGCCGAGCAACCAGGATGGAACTTTGAGGAGACGCGTGCTGCGGCTCAGACGAAGTGGCGCCAGCAGATCGGACGCGTATCCGCGGACATCAGCAATCCGGACCAGAAGCGGATCTTCTACACCGCCCTGTATCACATGTCGCTTGGGCCGCAGCTGTTCGACGATGTGGACGGGAGGTATCGCGGCATGGACGCGCAGATCCACACTGTACCCGCGGGCGGTCGCAACTACACTGCGTTCTCGCTTTGGGACACCTTCCGTGCGGCGCATCCGGCGTATACGCTTCTTCAGCCGGAGCGTGTGCCGGACTTCGCAAATACGCTGATCCGCATGGCGCAACAGAGCGAGTCGGGCATGCCGGTGTGGCCGCTGCAGGGCACGGAAACGGGCACGATGACGGGCTACCACTCCGCCAGCGTGATCGCCGAGGCGATTCACAAAGGTTTCAAGGGCATCGACACCGAAGTCGCCTATCAGGTGATGGCACAGCGCGCGATGGTCGAGAACTTTGAAGGCCTGGGGTACTATCGCGAGCTTGGCTACATCCCCGCCGATCGCGAGGGCGAGTCTGTCTCGAAGAGCTTTGAATACTGCTACAACGATTGGGCCGTGGCGCACGTTGCCAGGGAGGTGGGCAAACCGGACATGGCTACCATGCTGGTCGAGCGCTCTAAGAACTACCGGCACTTCTTCAATCCAGCTTCGCAGTTCATGGAGCCGAAGCTGGAGAACGGCGAATGGGCGAAGCCGTTCGATCCGATTGCGCTTGGCCACAGCCGGCGCTGGCGCGACTACACCGAATCCAATGCGTGGCAGACAAGCTTTGGCATCCAGCATGACCCCGCGGGTTTGATCGCACTCTACGGCGGTCGCGAGAAGTTCCTGAAGCGGCTGGACATGCTCTTCACCGTGCCGTCCACACTGCCTGAGGATGCGCCGCCGGACATCGCCGGCATGGTCGGCCAGTACGCGCACGGCAATGAGCCGTCCCATCACATCGCCTATCTTTACGTGTACGCGGGCGCTCCGCACAAGGCGCAGGCACGTGTGCGTTCGCTGATGGATACGCAGTATCATGCGGCACTGGACGGCATGGCTGGCAATGAGGATGTGGGACAGATGTCGGCTTGGTTCCTGCTCTCCGCGCTGGGCTTCTACCCCGTCGATCCGGTTGGCGGTGTCTACGTTCTCGGTTCGCCGCTGGTGGAGCGTGCCACCGTGCAATTAGCCGGGGGCAAGCAGCTGACCATTGAGGTCACGCGTCTCGACCCGAAGCATGCCTACGTGCAGAGTTTCCGATTGAACGGGCAGGAGCAGAACCGTGCGTGGTTTCGTCACGCGGAGATCGCTGGAGGTGGGCAGCTGGAGTTTGTGATGGGAGCCGAGCCAAACACCCGCCTGGGCAGCGCTGCCGAGTCACTGCCTCCGTCCCTCATTCTGTAAACGGAGTGAAAGCCCGTGACGGTGTTTGCGGCACGGGCTTTTAGAGATCAGATCAGCTCGGCGGTCAGATCGGTGCCTTTGGTCTCGCGGATCCAAAGCAAGCCTCCGATCGTGAGGACCGCAGATACAGACAGGTAGTAACCCACCCAGGGCAGGCCGTGGCTCTTCGCCAGAGCCGTCGCGATGTATGGCGCGAGGGCTGCACCGGTGATGCCGCCGAGGCTGAACGCAAGTGAACTGCCTGTGTAGCGGTC
>CAXTSF010000026.1:11587-21144 GCA_964246865.1 uncultured Terriglobus sp. | reverse complement strand
CACCGCACCCAGGCGCATCGCATCGATAGCAGAGGCGACGGTCGCACTCGAGGTTGTGACCACGACGGAAGCTCCGGGGCGCGATCTCCGAATCTCCTGAAGCAGATCGAGGCCATCGTTTTCGAGCTTCAGATCGAGCAGAATGAGGTCATAGTCGCGCCACCGCACCGCCCTCCGGGCCTCTGCGCCGGATGCCGCGGTGTGGACGGCAAAGCCCATGCGCCTGCCGATCTCACCGCAGGAACGGAGGATGAAGGGGTTCTCTTCAATGACGAGGAGATCGAGCAAAGGCGTGAAAGGTGCAGCCGGACCGTCCCCGGCATGCTCACGATGCGTGTAGAGTTGCGCTGTTCTGATGTCGATGACGCCAGCGTGCCCGGCCATCCGGCTCTCTCCAAGAAAGGTTAGGTGCGGGCAAGGTTCTGCCCGCACGTCACAGGAAATCCCGGGAGAGATACCCCGGCAGATCAGTACAGCAGGGTGCGCCAGAGGTGCACCGAAGGATGGAACAGAAGGGCCCAACAGGGCCGGTAAGCGCGCTGGCTCAGGCCCTCTCTACCGGGCATCGTGTGCCTGGTAGACCCTCAACATAACGGTCCTGGACGGCCAGCAACAATGACACTTCCGCGTAAGCGGGGGAACCGGACGGCGTAGTCCTTATACTTGGGCAGTGAACTCGTCCATGGTTTTTCGCTCAGAGGGCCGGCAGTCCAACGCACTGCGACCGGTCCGGCTTACACCGAACTATGTCGCCACGGCGGAAGGTTCCGTACTCGTCGAGGTAGGGCACACGAGAGTGCTCTGCAATGCCACGGTCGAAAGCACGGTGCCGGGGTGGATGCGCAACAGCGGCCGCGGATGGGTGACGGCGGAGTACAGCATGCTGCCGCGCGCGACGCTGACCCGCACGGCAAGGGAGAGCGAGCGCGGCAAAATCGGCGGGCGGACGCATGAGATCCAGCGGCTGATCGGCCGCTCGCTGCGCTCTGCCATGGACCTCCAGGCGCTTGGAGAACGCTCGATCATCCTGGACTGCGACGTGATCCAAGCGGACGGCGGCACACGGACGGCGGCCATCACAGGCGCGTGTGCGGCGCTGGCATTGGCGCTGAAGAAGCTGGTGGCGGCGGGAACGCTGCCCAGATCGCCATTGCGGGAGCATGTGGCGGCGACCTCTGTCGGCATCGTCGAGGGCAACCTGCTGCTGGACCTGGACTACCAGGAGGACTCCCAGGCAGAGGTGGATATGAACGTAGTCATGACGGCCTCCGGCGGCCTGGTGGAGACGCAGGCGACGGCCGAGCGCAAGCCGTATACGCGGGAGCAGCTCGGAGCGATGCTGGACCTGGCCGAGGCCGGCATACGGGAACTTCTGCGCGCGCAGACTGAGATGCTTGCCACCATCTCGTGACAAAGCTGTGTGCTGCAGAAAGACGTTCACCCCCTAACCCGCATCCTCATACAGGTGCGGTAGAACTGTGTATGCAAATGGAGGAACGATGACAACACCGAGTCCGGGAAAGCTGGCGGGGCTAAGGTCTGTTTCAAACCAGCGAGGCGTGATTGCGGCGGCTGCCATGGATCAGCGCGGGTCGTTGAAGAAGTCGCTCGGCACGGCCCGCGGAGGCGATGCCAACGATCACGATCTCGAGGTTTTCAAGACGATGGTGACGCGGGCGCTGACGCCCTACGCCTCGGCTATCCTGCTGGATCCGGAGTTCGGTCTGCCCGCGGCGAAGGAGCGCAACAGCGCCGGACTTCTGCTCGCCTATGAGAAGACCGGCTACGACGCAAAGACAAAAGGGCGGCTTCCCGATCTGCTGGATCACTGGAGTGTTCGCCGCTTGAAGGACGCAGGTGCCGACTGCGTCAAGGTGCTGCTTTACTACTCACCCTACGAGGACAGCTCTGTGAATGACCTGAAACACGCCTGGATCGAGCGGATCGGGGATGAATGCAACTACAACGACATACCCTTCTTCCTCGAGACCGTGGGATACGACGTGCACGAAAAGGGGGAGAAGTCACTGGACTACGCAAAGAGGAAGCCCTCCGTCGTGGCAGGGTCCATGGCCGAGTTCGGTAAAGCGCGCTACTCCGTCGACGTGCTGAAGGTGGAGGTCCCGGTGGAGATGGCGTTCGTGGAGGGGACACGCGCGTTCAAGGGAGAGCGAGCGTACACGCGTGCCGAGGCGCTGCAGCACTTCCGCGATGCCGAGGCAAACACGCACAAGCCTTTCATCTATCTTTCCGCGGGCGTGACGAACCCAATCTTTGTCGAGACGCTGGAGCTGGCGGCGGAGTCCGGGACAAAGTTCAACGGCGTCCTCTGCGGCCGGGCGACATGGGCGGACGGCGTGGAGGTTTACGGGCGTGAGGGCACGAGGGCATTCGAGCAATGGCTGAACACGAAGGGTGTGGAGAACATCAAGCAGGTCAATAAGGCGCTCGAGGCAGCTACGCCGTGGTACACGAAGTTTGGTGTGAACTCCATGGAGGAGCTGGGCTAGCTTCCATCCTCTCGACGCGGGATCTGCAAGTATCCAGAAGCTCCGGCCTTATGCCGGAGCTTCTTCGTCTGAGCGGGAACTTTTGCATGCTGGATGGCGTAGGCCTGCGTAGTCTCCTCTATGAAGGTGCGCAGCATTTCCGTCCTGCTTTGTCTCATGGCAACCCTCACCGGGGCGCGAAGCCAGAGCTTATCCGTGCCCGTTGTTTCTCCCGCAGCCGGACTGACCGCAGAGGCCATCATGGCCAGGGTTGCAGCGAATCAGGACCGCTCGGAGGCGGAGCGTGCCCGCTTCATTTATGTGCAACACGGGTATGCCGTCTCTCGCAGGGGCAAACGCGTGATGTGTGAGGAGACGACGGACTTCCGTGTGACCCCGAAGCCGTCAGGGTCTGAGCGACAGCTGATCCGCATCGATGGAAGACAGTGGAAAATGGACGGGTACATCCACCTCGACAGCTTGGAGGGGCCTCATGTGGACGAGAGCATGGGTGAGAAGCATGGGGTGACCATCAACACCAACGACGATATGGACCGCGACCTGGTGGAGAACCTGCGCAAGAACCTGACCGACGAGGACTCAAAGGACGGCTTCCACGCCGGGCTATTTCCACTCACAACCAAGGCCGCGGAGACTTACGTTTATACGCTGGCCGGGCAGGAGCGGATGAATGGGCGGGAGGTCTTTCACATCACCTTCCGGCCGAAGGACACCAGCGAATTTGACTGGAAGGGCGATGCCTACATCGATCGTGAGGCGTTCCAGCCGGTGGTGCTACGGACCAAACTGTCGCGCAACGTGCCATTCCTCGTGCGGACGATGCTCGGGACCAGCGTTCCCGGCCTGGGTTTCACGGCAACCTACGCGCCCCAGCCGGACGGAACATGGTTTCCAGTGACATTCGGCACGGAGTTCAAGATCAACGTGCTCTTCTTCCTGCACCGGACCATGGTGATCGCGGTCGACAACCGGGAGTTCGAAAAGACCCATGCATCCGGAAGGATTGTGGGCGAGGTCAAGCCAGCTTCGCCAGAGCCCTAGACCACGTGGTGATTGTGCCGGAGCAGGTGAGCCAAGCTGGCAAGCCGGGCTCATCCCATAAACGGCAAGCGCTATTTGGAGACTTCGACGCCTCGCCAAAAGGCAACGTGGTGCTTCACCTGGCGTGCCGCGGGCTTTGGATCGGGGTAGTACCAGGCGGCGTCCGGGTTCTCCTGGCCGTCCACCAGCAGGGTAAAGTAACGCGCCTGCCCTTTCCAGGGGCAAGCCGAGGTTGTGGAGCTCGGGCGTAGAAACTCGCGCTTTACTGTTTCTTCCGGGAAGTAGATATTGCCTTCAACCGTTTCAAAGCTGTCGCTTTCGGCGACCGTGTGACCATTCCAAATTGCCTTTGCCATGTCAAAGCCTACTGTTCTGAATGAGATACGTGCTACATATAAATCTGCCGCTTGCAGATCTACATTGGGTCGATGTACCCCTTTATTGGGTCGATGTACCCCTTTGTAGCACCTTTCTCATTGGACTGTAACGGGTGTGCCCAGGATTCAGGGCACACCCGTCGCTTCTAGGCAACACTCTCGACGACACCCTCCGCCAGAGGGCGGGTGCGATTGGGATCAGGTCGCTGCAGGACCGGCGCCTCTGGTTTCTCCGGTAGAGGTATCGGCGTGCGTGTCTTGCTGTCGTAGTTGCAGCGAATCGGGTCCGCCGGCTCCTCCGCGGCGCCCTTCTTCGGCCGGCGCTTCGGCAGTGCATCGTGGTTGTGCGGGCAGACCTCGTGGAGAAAGCCGTCAGCCTTGTTCGGGACCTCGAGCAGGTAGGTGGAGTTCCCCTTGGGGCAGGGTTTGGCAATCAGCTTCTGATTGCTGGTGAAGTCGCACTTCGGGTAGTTGGTGCAGCCATAGAAGGTGTTACCCGTCTTTGCTTTGCGCACGGCGATCTTGCCGCCATCTTTGGGGCAGGGTACGTCGAGCAGTTCCTGCTTGACGTATTTGCACTTGGGATAGCCGGAGCAGGAGACAAACTCGCCATAGCTGCCGGTGCGCTTGACGAGATCCATGCCGCACTCCGGGCAGGATTCGCCGGTGGGCTCCGGCGGCTTCTGCTGCACCTTCTGGTTGAGCCGGCGAACGGTCTTGCAGGGCGGGTCGGCGCTGTAATCCGGGCAGCTCATGAAGGGTCCCCATGGGCCGTTTTTGAGGACCATCTGCTTGCCGCAGTTCTCGCAAAACTCCTCTTCCTCGGTGTCGCCGGCCTCCATGGCCACAAGGTCCGGCTTGCCGGCGAAGTTTTCCTTGGTGAAGTCGCAGCTGACCGGATCGATGAGGATGCTCTTGCCTCGTTCGGTGGCGACAGCGAGTGCTTCCGCAAGCTCCTTGTCGCTGTGCACCTCCTCATTGGAAGCCTCGGCATCGTCGAGCATGCCTTTGACGTGGAAGGGATAGTCGAAAGCGTCCTTGATGCGCTTGATGGTCGCCTTGCGATCCTTCTTCCAGGCGGATACAGCAATGGTCTTCGGCTTGGCCTTGGTGTAGTGGCTGCAGGAGTAGAAGGTGCCGAACTTACCCCACTTGAGGACCAGGGGTGAACCGCACTTCTCACAAAGCTCCTCGGTCGGCTTCTCCCAGCGCTTGATCTCTTCCATGCTGCCGGAGGCTACTTTGATCTCCTCGCTCAGGTGGTTGTAGAAGCCGTCAAGCAGCTCGGTCCACCGGCGCTTGCCGTCTTCGACATCGTCGAGTTCACCCTCAAGCTGCGCGGTGTAGTCGAACTTGAAGATGTATGGAAAATTCTTGACGAGCAGCTCGGTGACGACCATGCCGATCTCTGTCGGCACAAACTTGCGCGCGAGCTTCTTGACGTAGTCGCGGTCCTGGATGGTGTTGATGATGGAGGCGTAGGTGGAGGGCCGGCCGATGCCGCGCTCCTCGAGCTCCTTGACGAGAGAGGCCTCGTTGAAGCGTGGAGGTGGCTCGGTGAACTTCTGCTCGGTGAGCACGGCAAGAAGACTGAGCTCCTCTCCCTGGCGCAGCGGCGGCAGAGCTGTATCTGCACCCTCGTCCTCACTCTCGCCAGCGGCTACGGGCGGCTTCGCGGCGGCGGAGGCCTGGGCACCTTTGCCGGCGCGAGGGTCAGCGATTTTAAGGAAGCCGTCGAACTTCAACACAGAGCCGGAAACACGGACGCCATAGGTCCTGCTTCCTTTCCCCCCGATCTCAACGGTGGTCTGGTCGTAGACGGCGGGGGTCATCTGGCTGGCGACAAAGCGGCGCCAGATCAGGTCATAGAGCCGGAACTGCTCATCGGAGAGATACTTGCGAATCTTCTCCGGGGTGAAGGCGACGTGGGTAGGGCGAATGGCCTCGTGAGCGTCCTGCGCGTCCTTCTTGCCCTTGAACTCGTTCGGCCTGGCGGGGAGATAGGCAGGGCCCAGCGTCTTGACGTACTCGCGCGCTTCTTCAATGGCCACGGGCGAGACCCTTGTGGAGTCGGTACGCATGTAGGTGATGAGGCCGACGGTGCCCTCGCTGCCAATCTCCACACCCTCATAGAGGCGCTGGGCAACGCCCATGGTGCGCTTCACGTTGAAGCCGAGCCGGTTGGAGGCATCCTGCTGCAGCCGCGAGGTTGAGAAGGGCGGCGCGGGATTGCGGCGGCGTTCCTTTGCCTCAACGGAGAGCACGGACCACTTCGACCGCTCCATATCGGACTTCGCGGATTCGGCACTCGTGCCGTCGGGCAAGGCGGGCGCGGCAACAGTGTCGACGGCGATGCGCTTGCCGTCGATGGAGTGAAGCCGGGCAAGGAACTCCTGCTTGCCGCTCTTCGGCTGCAACCGCGCATCCACAGGCCAGTATTCGACCGGGTTGAAAGCCTTGATCTCGTTCTCGCGATCGACAATGAGACGCAGCGCGACGGTCTGCACGCGGCCGGCGGAGAGGCCGCGGCGCACCTTGTCCCACAGCAGCGGCGAAATCTCATAACCGACCAGGCGATCGAGCACGCGGCGCGTCTGTTGCGCATCGACGAGGTTCTCGTTGACACTCCGGGCACGTTTGAACGCGTCGACAACGGCCTTCTTGGTGATCTCGTTAAAGGTGACGCGCTGGATGGACGTCTTGCCTTTCACGGAACCTTTGAGTTGCATCTGCAGGTGCGCCGCAATGGCTTCGCCCTCGCGGTCTGGGTCCGGCGCCAGATACACGGCATCGGCCTTGGAGGCGGCGCGCTTGAGCTGGTCGACCAGCTTCTCCTTGCCCGGCGAAATAATCAGGTGCGGTGCGAAGGTGCGCTTCTTCAGTTCGACGCCAATGTCGTTCTTGGGCAGATCCATAATGTGGCCGAGTGAAGCCATCACCGTGTAGTCGTTGCCGAGATATTTATTGATCGTCTTCGCCTTTGCGGGCGACTCGACGATGACGAGATTCTTAGCCATATTGCTTCCTGCTTCTTGCCGGTCCGCCCCGGCAACTACGACGGAGTACTGCTGTCTGCGGTCTCGGTTGAGAACCTAACAGACTTAAGGTGGCGCGTCATCCATAACCCTATGACTCGGTTTGGGGATGGTCGGTGAGACAGAGACACGCCGTTGCGCGTACTGGCCGGTCCCATTGCACTTCACAGCCGGTCCAGTTGCACTTCATTGCCGGTCCCGCTGCATGTATCCCGGTCTAAAAGGTGCGGACGTAGTGTTTTCCCGGCATCTGCCGCACTCTGCCGCCGAGCTCCAGCTCAAAGAGCGCGGTGAAGATCTCCGCCGAGTTGAGCTGGCCATCCAGCCGTTCGATGAGTTCGTCAAGCTGTACCGACTCGTCGTGACGGAGATGTTGCATCACCTGCCGCTCGGCCGGCGGCATCTCCTGCTCGGTGAATAGGGATGCGGTGCCGCCGGATTTCGATTCAGCGGAGCCCATCCGGTCCTCCAGTTCGCGGCGCACCTCCGAGGGCAGATCCTCCCACACGTCCTCCCAGGTAGCAGTCAGCTTCGCACCCTGCTTGATGAGGGTGTTGGGTCCCCAGGCGTTCTTGTTGGTCACGTTGCCAGGTACGGCGTAGACATCGCGGTTCTGCTCCATGGCGCAACGCGCGGTGATGCGTGTGCCGCTGTGCTCCGCGGCTTCGATCACGAGCACGCCGACACTCATGCCGCTCAGGATGCGATTGCGCAAGGGGAAGTTCTGGGGCGCGGGGAAGGTACCGAGAGGCAGCTCGGACAGGATGCATCCACCGCTGGCAAGGATCTGCTCCGCGAGTTTCTTGTTCTCCTTCGGGTAGATGACGTCGATACCGGTTCCCCAAACGGCAACGGTCTTACCCTTGGCTTCGAGGGCTCCCTTGTGGGCCTCCGTGTCGACACCGCGCGCCATGCCGCTCAGGATCACAAGGCCGCGGTGGGCCAGATCGCGCGAGAGCAGAAGCGACATGCCGGCGCCATAGGGCGTGGGGTGGCGTGTGCCGACGACAGCGACGCCCGCCTGTGTGAGCAGGCCCGTGTCGCCGCGGCACCAGAGGACCGGGGGTGGATCATAGATCTCGCGCAGCCGCTCCGGGTAGGCTTCGTCGTTGTAGGTGAGGATCGTGGCTCCCTGCTCGTCCATGCGCTGCAGTTCAGCCTCGCCTTCCGCTCGCGCCTTGCCCTCGAAGACGAAGCGCGCCGAAACGGCAGGCAGGTGCAGCCCCTCAAGGTCGGTCAGGGACATCGCCAGCAGATCCGACGGCTGTGCCAGCCGGCCCATGGCGCGGACGATCCGGGTCGGGCCCATGCCGGGTGTCAAAACCAGTGCGAGCCACGCGAGCCGGTCCATGGCCCCGGATGTGCCCGTGTGTGCCGATACGTTGCCCTGGACAGATGCAGCCAAGCTTGGGTGCCTCCCTGGAAGAAAGAACAGCATGGTTATACATGACGCACCGGCTGCGGTACGCGGGACATCTATACAGAGAGCTTGCCTGGATCCTCCGACAACCCGGAACGCCTCTGCGTCGCTGCCATCAGCTTTTTGAATCCGGCACCGCTGTTATGGAACTTCGAGCACCTGCCCCAATCGGCTGAGCTGCGGGGCCGCTACGATGTGCACTACACCGAACCGGCGCGGTGCGCGGCAGAGCTGCAGTCAGGGGAGGCGGACCTGGGACTGGTGCCGATTGGCGCGCTGCCTCTGATCGAGGATGTAGCGGTCGTGGAGGGCTGCACGATCGCCTCGATCAGCACGGTGCGTTCTATCCAACTTGTGTTAAGACCCGGGCTTGCGCTTGAGGATGTGCGGACCGTTGCCGCAGATGCGGCGTCGCGATCCTCGGTCGCGTACCTGCAGATTCTGCTGCAGCTGTCCGGCAATCAAGGCACCGTGTTTCATGCGCAGCCAGCGGATCTGCAAGCGATGCTGGAGCGTTGCGATGCTGCCCTGCTGATCGGGGATCCGGCGCTGCTGGCGCTCGAAGAGCGGGACCGCGGCGGCAACTTTGCGGCATGCACATGGATCGACATCGCTGGATGGTGGATTCGCGAAACCGGCCTGCCCTGGGTTGCGGCCGTCTGGGCTGTGCGGCGGAAGGCGCTTCGCAGGACGGGTATCTCCGCGGATACGCTGGCAGGGGATCTACTCGCGTCGCGTGATGCCGGGCTGCTGCATGTCGAGGAGATTGTGAGTGCCTGGCTTCCGCGGATCGCGCTGCCGGCAGAGCGCATCCGGATGTACCTGACACGCAACATTCACTACCAGCTCGATCGTGAGTGCCTTCGCGGCATCGAATGGTTCTACCGGCTCGCGGCAGAGATGCATCTGTTGCCGGGCTACTCGCTTCCAATGCTGTTCTAAGCAGAGGCGGGAGACTTCCTTCCCGAAGAAAACGTACAACGTTCAGCAGAGGAGACCTGTGCGCGCCAGCCTTGTCGAGATTGGAACCGGAGCCACCAGTACGGCACATCATCGGGGCGGACGTGGCGTGGTGCGCTGGTTCCTTCGACTTGGTGTGCTCGGTCTATTTCTCATCTGCGTGGTGGACTCATCGCCTGTGCCGCTGCCGATACCCGGATCGAGCGATCTGCTG
>CAXTSF010000026.1:0-11577 GCA_964246865.1 uncultured Terriglobus sp. | reverse complement strand
TCGTGGCTTTTGCTGACCGTGGTGGCCACCCTGGGTTCGCTGGCGGGCGCGGGCATCAGCTATCAGACGGGGCGCATCGGCGGCGTCGCTCTACTGGAGCGCTACACACCGCGACGGCTTCGCGACCGGATGAAGAACTGGGCGGAGTGCCATGCGCTGCTTTCCGTGGCGCTGCCCGCGCTTCTGCCGCCGCCGGCGCCACTGATGCCCTTCCTGATTGCCGCCGGAGCCATGGGCATGCCGCGGCGAAAGTTCTACGCCAGTTTTGCAGCCAGTCGCTTTCTCCGGCACGCTTTCTTTGCGTGGCTGGGTATCCACTACGGCCCGCACATTATGCGGTTCTACAACCGCTTTGCGGACCAGTATGGCTGGATCCTGCTCCTGCTGGTGTGGGGCTCCGTGATCTTCGCTGCGGTTTACGCCGTTGTGCAGGTACGAAGAAACAGGAAGGCGCGAAGTGCTCTCCGAGAGGCGACCGCGGTTTGAAGGTCTAAAACTCCCAGCGCAGGAGTGTTGCACCTACGGTATATCCGCCGCCAAAGCTCGCCAGCAGCACGAGCGATCCCTTTTTCAGGCGGCCGTCGTCAATGGCGGAGCGCATGGCGAGTGGAATGGTAGCGCCGGTCGTATTGCCGAAACAGTCGATGTTGATGACCACACGTTCCAACGGCATGCCGAGGCGCTCCGCGGTTGCGGTGATGATGCGGCGGTTCGCCTGATGCGGGATGAAGCACTCGATCTCACCGCCGGTAACCTGATTGCGCGCCATCACGGTCTCGCTGAGCTCCGCCATCTTGCGCACCGCGGTTTTGAAGACGGCCCCGCCGTCCTGCTGGACGTAGTGCATCCGCTGCCGCACAGTGTCCTCGGATGCCGGGTGAAGACTGCCTCCGCCCGGCATGAAGAGTGCCTGAGCACCGGTACCGTCCACCTCGTGAACGAAGTCGATCAGACCGGTCTCGTCTTCCTCACAGGGCTCGAGGAGAGCGGCACCTGCGCCGTCGCCGAAGAGAATACAGGTGGCCCGGTCGGTGTAGTCGATGATGGAACTCATGACGTCTGCACCGATGACGAGCACCTTGCGGTGAGCACCACTCTCGATCAGCTTGGCACCGACCTGCAGCGCGTAGATGAAACCGGAGCAGGCCGCGGAAAGATCGAAGCCCCAGGCTTTCGCAGCCCCAATCTTCGCCTGCACAAGGCAGGCTGTTGCGGGAAAGAACATGTCCGGTGTGACGGTGCCGACAATAATGCAGTCAATCTCGTCTGCGTTGATTCCGCGGCGGGAGAGGCAATCCTGCGCGGCTCGTGCCGCCAGATCACTTGTTGGGACGCCGGGTTCCGCGATGTGCCGCTCGCGTATGCCGGTCCTCTCGACGATCCACTGATTGTTCGTGTCGACCATTTTTTCGAGATCGGCGTTGGTCAGCAGCCTGGGCGGAACGTAGGTCCCAACAGAGGAGATTTTTGCGCGTCGCGAGACCCGCGACTTCAACTCCAGGCTCAATGCAGACCTCCAGACACGCTCAGCACCGTGCCTTCTTCGCTCCTGTGAGCATATCGCTTCGACCCGCCGCGGAGGGGGCCGGCCGCCGAAATTGCTGAGGGTGAACCTAAAGAAAAAAGCGCCGGGGAACCTACTGCGCCCGTACTAGCCCGTTACCGTTGCTTCCTTCCGGACCTGGCGGGGTTGGCGGGATTACGTCGCGTAGGACCCGGCACGAAACGAGTTTAGCATCGGTCTCCGCGATACACTAGGTGGAGTGCCTATCGCTGAAGACATCGTGCAAACAGAGCCGGAAGAGATCGTTGAGCGACCGCAGCGCGTCGGTTTTGTCTCTCTCGGCTGCCCTAAAAATCTCGTTGACAGCGAGGTCATGATGGGCCTGATTCATCGCGCTGGAGGCGAGCTGACACCGGCGGCCGAGGATGCCGACATCCTGGTGGTGAACACCTGCTCCTTTATCGATTCGGCGAAGCAGGAAAGCGTGAACACCATTCTTGAAATGGTGGCGCACAAGGTAGCGCACGGTGGCCGCGCAAAGCGGCTCATCGTTGCCGGCTGCCTGGTGGAGCGTTACGGCGAGGAGATTCGCCGAAACATCCCGGAGGTGGATGCCGTGGTGGGCACGGGCGAACTCGATGCGATTCTGCAGGCGGCAGGGCTCGAGAACCGGCCTGCCGTGATCGACTCCCCCTTCAGGATCCTTATCCCGGCACAACAACCGGGCCAGATCTCAGCCAGTCTGTCGAGCGAGCCGAGCCTCAGCACCTCCTCCCCTGAGGGCTTGATCGAGCGCGCATCGAGCGCCGTCCGCAAGCACTCGCAGATAGAGATTCCAACCCAGGCCTCGCGGCCCGAGGGCGATCTTCGCGAGGGGCAGGGACGCTTCTCCCGCGAGCAATGGGCCGGCGCGAAAGCGGAGCTTCCCAGCTATCTGTACAGCGACGACACGCCGCGCATTCTAGCGACGCCGCGGGCCTCGGCCTACATCAAGATTGCTGAAGGTTGCGATCACCCATGCGGCTTCTGCATTATCCCGCAGCTGCGCGGCAAGTTCCGGTCTCGCCGCATCGCCTCCATCCTTAACGAGGCGGAGAACCTGCTGCGTCAGGGTGTGCGTGAGATCACGCTGATCGGGCAGGACACGACCTGCTTCGGCGAGGACCTTGGCCTGAAGGATGGGCTTGCAACGTTGCTCGAGGCGTTGGCAACCCTGCAGGTTGAGGGTGTCGGGCGCATTCCATGGATACGCTTCCTGTATGCGTACCCGAACAAGGTGACGGCGAAGCTTCTGGAGACCATCGCCGCGCACGATAACATCGCCAAGTATCTCGACGTTCCGCTGCAGCACGCGTCAGCCTCGGTGCTGAAGCGTATGAAGCGTGGCGGCTCCGGTGCCATCTTCCTGAAGCTGCTGGAGAGGGCTAAGAACACGGTTCCCGGCATTGCGATCCGTACCAGCTTCATTGTCGGTTTCCCGGGGGAAAGCGACGAGGAGTTTGCGGAGCTGGAGCACTTTATTCGTGAGGCAAAGATCGATTGGCTTGGCGTCTTCGCCTATTCCGATGAGGAGGGTGCGGCCGCATTCAACCTCGGTGAGAAGGTATCGAAGCGCACCATCGAGACGCGGCGCCGAAAGCTGATGCGCCTGCAACGGGAGATCAGTGCGGAGGCGCGGGCAGCACAGGTGGGCCGCCAGGTTGAGGTCCTGGTGGAAGGGCCGTCTGAGGAGACAGATCTGCTCTGGAAGGGTCGTACCCTGCTGCAGGCACCGGAGATCGACGGGCATGTGCTGATCAATGACTTCGGCCCTCATAACTCATTGCTTGCCGGCAGCTTTTACCGGGCAGAGATCACCGAGGCGCACGACTACGATGTGGTCGCCCGCATTCTCGGATAGGCCATGGCCAGGCAGCTCCGCATGTACCTGGGCTCCCTGGTTGCGCCCAACAGGAAGGCCGCGCATCCTAAGAGGTGCCATGCCGAATGTTGCCCTGCGCTGCCCTACCTGCTGCAAGATTGTCCTGCGGGATGAGCCTGACTTCCCGTTCTGCTCCGACCGGTGCCGTGTTATCGATCTAGGTAAATGGGCCTCCGGGGAGTACAGAATTACTTCACCGATTCTCGACCCGGACCTGCTGGAAGATCTGGACAACAGCAACACAGCGCAGCGGCAGCCCGATGAGGATTGACGCGCAGCCAGGGGCGGAAGACACAAGTGATCGACCGGCCGCTGCGCGTGACAGCACGGACGGCAAGCAGGTTCTGAGTGCGAGCGGACCCCCCGGCCCGCCACGGACCCGCTGGGCGTGGATCGTTGCCACATTTGGCGGCATTGGCCTGCTGAAACCCGGACCAGGCACATACGGTTCGATCGCGGCGACTGGGATTTGGTGGCTGGTCTCCCGCTCCGTCCCGTATACGGCGCTGCCGTGGGTCACGGCGGGCATGGCGGTTGCCGCCACCCTGTTCGGTATACCGGCGGCCCCCCGGGTGGCGCGCGAGAGCGGCCGCAAGGCCCCGCAGATGGTCGGGATTGAGGAGGGGGGGGGTCGGTGGCTGGCGCTGCTCGTTGCCCTTCCAACGGTTCCCTGCGCGCTGCTGGCGCTGCTGCTGTTCCGTATCTTCGACATCCTGAAGCCGCCTCCAATACGACGCCTGGAGCGGCTGCCCGAGGGTATCGGCATCGTAGTAGATGACCTCGCCGCCGGCATGTACGCGCTGCTGCTCGGTGGTTTTCTTGTGCAGCCGCTGCTGGAGGCAGTTGCGTCCCACGCGATACGGCGGTAGTACCCCTGTTGCCACGCGAGGCTGACCGCCATAGGCTTAAGCCAATGACTTTGTTGCAGCACCTTCGCCCCACGGATCCGAATGCACCCCACCTGCTCTCCGTCAGGCCCACTGCTGCCATGCCCGGCGGCATCGTGGACCTCCGAGGGTCGAATCTTGGCAGCTCTGCGGCCGCTCGCGCGGTCGTCGGCGATGTAGCCGCCACGGTCACATTTCGATCTGCGGAGAAGGTGACGGTGCGCATCCCTGAGGGGGCCATCTCCGGAGACCTGACCCTTGCCGTGGGCGAACGCCGTACCAACGCGCTCCCGGTCAACGTTGCCGTGCCGGTCGCCGACAACCTCCATCCGATTGCCAACCCCGCTGTGGATACGAATGGGAATATCTACGTCACCTTCTCCGGTGCGCGCGGGCAGGAGGTGCCGGTGTCGATCTTTCAGGTCGATCGCGAGTTCGCGCAGAAGCCGTTTGTGCGCGGCCTGATGAACGCCAGCGGTCTGGCCTTCGGGCCGGATGGTTATCTCTACTGCTCGTCGCGCGCGGAGGGTACCGTCTATCGCATCTCGCCCGAGGGCGCGATGACGCAGTGGGCAGAGGGCATGGGCATCGCGACAGGCCTTGCCTTTGACGCAGACGGCAATCTCTATGTGGGAGACCGCAGCGGCACGATCTTCAAGCTGAACACAGGCGGCAGTGTGTTTGTGTTCGCAACGCTGGAGCCCTCAGTTTCCGCTTATCATCTTGCCTTTAATGGGGCTGGTACGCTGCTGGTCACAGGGCCGACAACCTCCAGTCACGAGTCGATTCATGCGATCTCTCCCGCGGGTGAGGTAACAGTGTGGTATCGCGGCCTGGGCCGGCCGCAGGGCCTGGCGGTGGATGTCGAAGAGAACGTGTACGTGGCGGCCTCCCTGCGGGGCGACCGCGGCATTATCCGCATCACGCCGGATCGTGAAGCAGGTGTCGCGGTGAGTGGCAGCGGGCTTGTGGGACTCGCCTTCACCGGCGACGGCAGCGCGGCACTTGCGACCACGGGGGCTCTCTTCCACGTGGATATGCAGGTCATGGGCCGGTTGACCACGCTGTGATATTAACAGTGCTCGCCTCCGGCGAGCGAGATAGGCAAAGATGATCGCTGAAATTATTGCGGTGGGATCGGAGATGTTAACGCCTTTCCGTCTCGATACGAACTCGCTCGCGCTGACAGCAGAGCTGAACCGGCTGGGCGTTGCTCTGGGTTTCAAGTCGGTCGTCGGAGACACCTTCGATCAACTTGTGGATGCTGTGCGAACGGCGCTCCGCCGCGCCGATATCGTTCTCTTGTCCGGCGGCCTTGGCCCGACCGAGGATGACCTGACGCGCGAAGCCGTGGCAGCAGCGCTCGGCATCGGCATGCACCGGAACGAGCAGGTAGTTGAGCAGCTTCGGGAGCGCTTCTCAAGACGGGGCATCCAGATACGCGACATCAACTACAAACAGGGCGACATCCTGGACGATGCCACTATGCTGCCGAACAGCAATGGCACTGCGCCCGGACAGTGGCTTGACACAAACTTCGATGGGCATCGAAGGATCGTTGTGCTGCTGCCGGGACCTCCAAAGGAGTTGACCGCGCTCTTTGGAGAGCAGGTGCGGGAGCGCCTGCGAGCCGTGGTGCCGCAGCAGGCGATCGCCACGGGGGTCTTGCGTATGGCAGTGGTGCCGGAGAGCGAGGTAGATGCGCGGACCTCTCCCATTTACGGCGAATACAACGACGTGCAGACAACGATTCTGTCGACGCAGGGTGAGATTCAGCTGCACTTTCTTTGTGCAAAGCCGACGGTTGCCGAGGCACAGGCACGTGTGGACGAAGTTCTGAATCGATGCGAGCACGAGATGATCGATTTCGCGTTCTCTGCCCAGGATGAATCGCTGGAACAGGTAGTGTTGCTGCTGCTCGGCATGCGCCATCAAACGCTGGCTACGGCGGAGAGCTGCACGGGCGGCCTCATCGCGCAGCGGCTGACCGCCGTTCCCGGATCGTCGCGCTCCTTCCTTGGCGGGGCGGTTGTCTATGCCGACGCGATGAAGACCGCATTTGCCGATGTTTCGAAGCAGCTGATCCAGCAGCATGGCGCAGTAAGCGAGGAGGTTGCACGCGCGCTGGCCGAGGGTATCCGGCGGCGTACCGGCGCTGACCTCGGCATCGGCGTAACCGGGATTGCAGGACCCGGCGGTGCGACGCCGCAGAAGCCGGTAGGCCGGGTTCACCTGGCGATTGCAGGGGAGCACGACACGACCGCGCAGGTCCTGGATCTTTCCGGAGATCGTGAGCGGATACGCTGGTTTGCGAGCCAGCATGCGCTTGTGCTGTTGCGGCAGAGATTGATGTAGCTTCGGGGCGGGCTGCTAGACTCGTATCGCCATGTCCGTCAGCGCAGCCTTCGTTCTCGCACTCGCGATTGCCTATCTTCTCGGCTCGGTTCCGACCGGCTATCTTCTTGTGCGGGCGACGCGTCGCGAGGACATACGCGAGGCGGGTTCCGGCAACATTGGCGCGACCAATGTCGCGCGTCATGGGGGCACGGGTCTTGGCATCGCGACGCTGGTCATCGACCTGCTGAAAGGCGTGCTCGCCGTCACGATCGCGCGCAAATTCGCGGGAGTCGCCGGCTTCCCTGCTGGCTACGATCTTGAGGCGCTCGCAGGGCTTTTCGCGGTGCTCGGGCATGTCCTTCCTGTCTGGCTGGGCTTCCGCGGCGGCAAAGGCGTGGCCACCGGTTTCGGTGTCTTTCTCGCGCTGATGCCCTTGACGGCCCTGGCGTCTGTTCTCATCTTTGCCGTCGTCTTCGCGTTGACCCGCTATGTTTCTCTGGCATCGATCACGGCCGCGGTGTGCCTTGCCTTTATCGCTGTCCTGACGGACCCGCGCCGCCGGGTGATTGTGGATCTGGTCTATATCGCGATTCCTTTGCTGATTGTGCTGAAGCATCACGCCAACATTCAACGATTGCTTGCGCGCAACGAACCCAGATTCGGCAAGGCTGGCGCATGAGGATAGTCGATAGCCATCGCAAGAAGCGGAGCGGAACCGCATGAGCAGGATTGCCATTCTAGGAGCGGGTGCCTGGGGCACAGCGCTCGCGCTCTCATTCGCAAAGCAGGGCCGGCACGAGCTGATGCTGTGGGCACACTCGCCCGATCATGCGTCGGAGCTCCAGCAGACCCGCGAGAACACACGCTATCTGCCCGGCTTTCCCCTGCCGCACTCGGTGGCCGTAACAGCCTCGCTGCGGGAGGCCGTTGCGCACGGAACGATTCTGCTTTCGGTCACACCTTCGGCAAACCTGGCGGAGACCGTAGCGGCCGTTGCGCCCTGGCTCACAGACAGGCACGTCTTCATCTCTGCCTCAAAGGGCATTGAGGACGGAACACACCGGCGCATGTCGCAGGTGGTTGCCTCGTTCAGCCCGGTTCGCTTTGCCGCGTTGGGCGGGCCCACCTTTGCCAAGGAGGTTGCGGCCGGCCTGCCTACCGCGGCGGTGCTGGCAACCGAAGACCTGTCCTTGGCCCGGCAGCTGCAAGGTGACTTCTCTTCCGAGAGCCTGCGCGTGTACACCAATGACGACCTCACCGGTGTTGAGATCGGCGGAGCGCTGAAGAACGTGATCGCAATGGCTGCCGGCGTCGTAGCAGGGCTTGGGCTTGGCTCGAACGCATCCGCCGCCTTGATCACACGAGGGATGGCGGAGATCACGCGGCTGGCAGTTGCCTGCGGCGGCCGCCCGGAGACGATGGCCGGTTTGGCAGGCTATGGCGATCTTGTCCTCACCTGCACGGGTGGGCTCTCGCGCAACCGAACCGTCGGCATGGAGCTGGGTCGCGGACGCAAGCTGCCGGAGATACTGGCGTCGCTTAACGGCAAGGTGGCGGAGGGTGTGCCCTGCACAGGGGCAGCGCTAGGCCTGGCCGCGGAGCTTGGCGTGGAGCTGCCCATTACCGAACAGATGAACGCTGTGCTGCACGGCGATCTGATGCCGCTGGATGCAATACGCGCCCTGATGACCCGCCCCGGCAAGGACGAGTGACACGATCCACCCGCACGTAAACTAGAGGCATGGCGCTCTTCAGCAACTCCGGCGACAAGCCGAAAAAGCCCAGTTTTTTTCAGCGGGTGCGGCAGGCAGTAAGCGGAGGAATCGCTCCGGCCACAGAAGAGACCACATCGCCGGAGTTCCCGGTCCAGAATGCGCCGGCCGTCCCGTTGCATAAGGATGCGGTCGGCGACATACCGGATCCTTCAGCGGCTGCTCCGCCTGAGGGAGCGGAGAGCGAACGGCGGCAGATGGAGACGCCGGTTGTGCTTGTCGCCACGAGCAGGCCTCCCGCAACCGGCGAAGCACCTATCGCTGACCGGATACCTCCTGCCGATGAGGCGAGCCTGCCGGAGTCGGACGATGCAAGCAAGCCCGTGCCGTCTCCGGAAACGGCTCCTCGCCCGTCCGGCATCGACCGCAATGAGTTTGGCCTGCGTCCGATGGCGAGCGCCAGCTTCAGCTTCGGCGGGTATGCGGCGGAGGATTATGATGACGGATTTGTTGAGCGCATGCGTACAGCCGTGTCGCGCTCGGCCGAGCAACTCAACAGCTCGCTCAACCAGGTGTTGGCACTTGGGCGCACGGTGGATGAGGACGTACTGGAGGAGTTGGAAGCGGTGCTGCTGAAGGCGGACATCGGCATGACAACGACGCAGGAGATCCTGGAGAAGCTGCGCACCCGGGCGCTGCGTGAGAACGCCACCACGGGCGAGCTGCGGACCATGCTTCGCGATGAACTGCGATCGATCCTGGACGAGGTCGAGCAGCCCACCAGTCACCCTGCAAATGGACCGGAGGTGATCATGATGGTTGGCGTTAATGGCACCGGGAAGACGACCACCAGCGGCAAGCTGGCGGCACTGTATGGCACACATGGACGAAAGGCGCTGCTGTGCGCGGCAGACACCTTTCGCGCGGCGGCCATTGAACAACTCGACGTTTGGGCGCAGCGCTCCGGTGTTGACATTATCAAGACAAAGCAGGGCGGTGATCCCGCGGCAGCGCTGTACGACGCGCTCACCGCGGGGAAGGCGCGCGGCGCGGATATTGTGATCGTCGACACAGCCGGCCGTCTGCACAACAAAGCCGGGTTGATGGCGGAGCTGGACAAGATGCGGCGGACAGCAACAAAGCTCATCCCCGGCGCGCCGCACCAGACTTTTCTGGTGATGGACGCGACCACCGGGCAGAATGGCATGCAGCAGGCCCGCCTGTTCACCGAGTCCGCGGGCGTCACCGGCATCGTTCTGACGAAGCTGGACGGCACGGCGAAGGGCGGCATCGTCGTTGCGATTGCGAGAGAGCTCAAATTACCTGTCGTGTTTGTCGGCACGGGTGAGAAGATGACGGACATCATCCCTTTCAACTCCGACGCATTCGTCGATTCACTCCTGGGGATCACATCCACTGTTTGATCTCGCGCCCGCCGGATGCCGCGCATCCAATCGCAAGAGATGCCCTTTACCGTAACCGACCACGCGCATATGGAACGTGCGCTTGCCCTCAGCAAGGCGACGCTTGGCTTAGCCTCGCCCAACCCTCAGGTGGGATGCGTGCTGGCGCATGAGAACGTACTCGTTGGAGAGGGGGCCCACCGCTTTGATCAGCGCGACCACGCCGAGGTGGTCGCGCTCCGGATGGCCGGCGATGCCTCCCGCGGGGCAACCGCCTACGTAACACTCGAACCATGCTCCCACTCTGGCCGGACGGGGCCATGTGCGAACGCGCTGATCGATGCCGGTGTTGCCCGGGTTGTGGCCGCCACGCTGGACCCAAACCCGCTGGTCGCCGGGCAGGGTATGGCCCGCATCGCTGCTGCCGGGATCGCAGCTGAAGATGGCCTGCTGCAGGCGGAGGCTCGCGCCGTCAACGACGCGTTCGCGCGGCACATTCTGACGGGCATGCCTCTTCTGACGCTGAAGTCCGCACTTTCAGTGGACGGCAAGTTGGCACCCCTGCCGATTCATCGCCCGGCCAATGCGCCGTTCTGGCTGACCGGTACCGCGGCGCGTGAGGAGGTGCACCGCTTCCGTCACGCAAACGATGCCATCCTGACGGGCATAGGAACGGTACTCGCGGACGATCCCCTGCTCACCGATCGCAGCAATGGCCAGCGGCGGCGACGGCTGCTGCGCGTGGTGCTCGACACGCATCTACGCATCCCGCTGTCGTCACGGCTGGTGGAGAGCGCCAATGAGGATCTCCTGATTCTGTGCGGGCGCTCCGCCAGTTCGGAGCGTCAGCGAGCGCTGCGGCAGCGCGGTGTTCGTGTGGAGAGCCTGCCGCTGCTCCTGCCAGAGGAGCGCGCAACTCCGAGCCATGGCGGGGCCGAAGGTGCGCGGCCCGAACTGGACCTGCGCGCGGCGTTGAAGCTGCTGGGTGACGAGGAGATCCTGTCCGTTCTGCTGGAAGCAGGGACCGGGCTGAATGGAGCGTTCCTGGACGCTGATCTGGTGGACAAGGCCGTACTCTTCTTTGCGGAAACCGAACTTGGTGACGGGGCCGTCCCGTTTGCGCATGGACATTCGCCCTTTGCGCTGATGGAACGCATGCAGAATATCGACCGCTGCGACTTCGTGAACGAAGAGAGCGGCACGGGCAGGCATGTGGACGCGTGCGTGCGCGGAAGCCTGCACAATGCCTGGGCAGAGACATTCGCGCTGACAGCGCCCGGCGCATAGCGGCTGGCAGAAGACTCTGCGATACCCTTGAAGCATGTTTACTGGTCTCATCGCCGAAACCGGCACGGTGCTCAGCTTTGAGGAACGGCCAGGAGCGGCGCGTCTTCGCGTAAGCGCCCCTGCGCTGGCTGCCGAGCTGCACACAGGAGATTCCATCGCCGTCTCGGGCGTTTGCCTGACGGCGCTGAACATCGGCGAAGGCTGCTTTGAGGCAGACCTTGCGCGGGAGACCATCGAGCGGACATCGCTGTCGCGGCTTTTGCCCGCCTCTGTCGTGAACCTGGAGCTGCCCACCCCGGCGGGCACGCCGCTGGGCGGTCACATCGTGCAGGGCCATGTGGATGCCGTGGGCAAGCTGCTCGCGATCGATGCCGTTGTTGCGAGCACACCCGAGCACACGGACTGGCTGCTGAGGGTTGCCGCTCCTGCCTCAGTGGCGCGCTATGTTGTGGAGAAGGGTTCCATCACCATCGAAGGGATTTCGCTGACCGTGGCCGCGGCAGACCGCAGGGCGGATGGTGGTGTG
>CAXTSF010000025.1:17542-22030 GCA_964246865.1 uncultured Terriglobus sp. | reverse complement strand
TGCCGGATCAGCTCCTCCGCGGCAAAAGGTGGCATCCGGAAGCCCTGCCACAGCACCTGCCACATCGCCCGCGGGTCGCGCACGTTCTTCTCGTGAAGGATCAGCATCTGCCGGAATGTCCGCGCCAGCATGTACAGATGCCCGATCGCCGAGTCCTCGCCTCCGTCCGAGGCGTTCAGCAATCCCCGCAACAGCAGCAGGCATCGAGGCCGGTCGCGCTGGCTGATGGCATCCGTCAGTTCATACAAAGATCGCTGCTTCGCGGCCAGCACCATCGTTTCCACATCGGCCAGCGTGACGCCCCGCTTCAGCGCCGCCCGTATCTCCACGCCGCGGTCCGCCTCGGAAAGCCTTCTGCCCGGGCCCGCATCCAGAATGGCCTGCACCTCGCGAACCGGTACCGAGACATACAGCAGTAGCTTCTCCACCTCTGCCGCGATCAGCGTCATCTCACCGCCGAGCGCGTCTACAAGCTCGCGCGCCGCCTCTGGTTCAAAGGAAAGCTCGCGCGCCTCCGCCGCTTCCACCACCCAACGCACCGCGTCGTCCTCCGCCATGCGCTGCAGCTCCACCGTACCGCACCACTCGCCAAGCGTCTCCCGAATCCGGTCATAGCGCTCCCTGTCCTCGCGCTCCATGCGCCGCAGATCCGTCGGGAGTGAGAGGTGGTCGGCGACAAACAGCAGCAGAGCCTGCGGATTGGGCGAGCGAAAGTAGGCGTCGATGGCAGCGAACTCCGCCTTCTTCGCACCCCGGCCGTAAAGCGTCTTCAATCCCCGCACGAACAGCACCTGAAAAGGCGCCATGAGCGAAGGTGTCTGCGCGATGTCAAGCACCGAGAAAATAGAGGTCTCGCCACCCAGTTCCAGGTCATGCAGGCAGAAGTCGCGCTGTTCGGGTGGTACAAAGCGCTGCAGCACGCCTTGCCGGCAGCGATCGTACAAGAAGCTCTCAGACCCAAGCAGCACGTAGCCGGGGCGCATCTGAGGCGTGCCCAGCTCGGCAAGGAAGCGGTCGACAGCGGCAAAGGAGCGGAGTGGCGTCACTGTTCTATTCTGACAAAAGGGCAGACCCGAATCTATTCTCACGAACGACAGCGCCGAACAAACGAGCCGAGCTCAGAACGAGCTGAGTAGATCGCCGACAACGGTCTGCGCGAAGTCGCGGGCGATGCGCTTAACCGCCGGAGAGTCCTCCTGAATGAAGGCGTTGGGCTCTTGTGTCGATTGGTACTGATCGTGAAAGGAGAGCCGGTCGTTGCGGTAGAGCACATGGCCATCTCTGCCGGTCAGGATCACACGGGCAGTGATTGTCACAAGGTAGGACGAGGTCTGGCCTGTGGTGGGATCGTAGGTCAGCGGCGCGACGGATTCCCGCAGTACCGTTCCCTGCAGCACGGCGTCTGCGCTGGAAGCGTTATCGGACGGCGTGACACGATAGCTGGTCCGGGTACTCATCTCCCGAACAACCGCCTGGGTAAAGTCGACCTCTGTGTGATACTGCTGCGTTTCGCTCTGGAAGACCGGGATCGCCAGGGTGCGGACACCCGGCGCGATATGGGTGGCCTGACCTGCAACATGATAGCCGCAGCCGGCAAGCAGGAGAACTGAGAGCTAGACCAGGGTGGAGCGATGACACAGCACACTACGATCTTCCCACCGGTACCGAAGCAAAGCAAAAGGAGCAGCGAGATGCTGCTCCTTTGTCTTGGTTTTCGTACGACTAGGCTGGGGAGGTATGACCCTCGCCAAAGCCTGGTGCTCGTCCACCCTCGGGCTTGAGCACCTTCTGCGTTGGCTCCGGTGTACCAGAGTCAGCATGGGCCAGTGGTGATTTTGTCGGCGGCAGATCCTTACCTTCAATAATCAGCCGGATCTCTGACGCATCCAGGGTCTCACGCTCCAGCAGAGCGCTCGCCATGCGGTGCATAATATCCTGGTTGTTCTCGAGGATCGAGTAGGCTGACTGGTAAGCACGGTCTACGAAGCCACGAACAGAAGCGTCGATCGCCTGAGCTGTCTGATCAGAGAAATCGCGATGCTGCTGGATCTCTCGACCGAGGAAGATCTCTCCGCCTTCCTTCTTGCCGTAGGTCATCGGACCGAGATCACTCATCCCGTACTCGCAGACCATCTTCCGCGCCAGATCGGTCGCACGCTCGATGTCGTTGCCTGCGCCGGTGGTCATCTCCTTCAGGAAGATCTCCTCAGCGCAGCGGCCGCCCATCATCATCGCGAGCCGTGTCTCCAGGTAACCCTTCGTGACGGTGTGCTGATCTTCCTCAGGAAGATAGACCGTTACACCCAGCGCCATACCCCGCGGGATGATGGTGACCTTATGCAGGGGATCGGAGTTCTCACGCATGGCCGAAACAAGTGTGTGACCCGCCTCGTGATATGCGGTCACCTTCTTCTCGTCGTCGGAGAGCAACATGCTCTTGCGCTCCGCACCCATGAGCACCTTGTCCTTGGCCACCTCAAAGTCGTACATGTGCACGGCCTTGCGGTTGTAGCGCGCGGCGGTTAGGGCTGCCTCATTGACCATGTTTGCAAGATCGGCCCCGCTGAATCCCGGGGTTCCGCGCGCAAGAATGTTGAGGTTCACATCCTCTGCCATCGGCACCTTCTTGGAGTGCACCTTCAGCACCTCTTCGCGACCGCGGATATCCGGCCGGTCGACGATCACGCGCCGGTCAAAGCGGCCGGGACGCAGCAGAGCTGGATCCAGGACATCTGGACGGTTGGTCGCCGCAATAAGAATGACTCCTTCGTTGGACTCAAAGCCATCCATCTCCACCAACAACTGATTCAGCGTCTGCTCACGCTCATCGTGGCCGCCGCCAAGTCCAGCACCACGGTGCCGGCCAACGGCGTCGATCTCATCGATGAAGATAATGCAAGGAGCATTCTTCTTGCCCTGTTCAAAAAGGTCGCGTACACGCGATGCGCCCACACCGACAAACATCTCGACAAAGTCGGAGCCGGAGATGGAGAAAAACGGAACGTTGGCCTCGCCGGCAACTGCCCGGGCAAGCAGGGTCTTGCCGGTTCCCGGAGGTCCGACCAGCAGTACACCCTTGGGAATACGTCCGCCCAGCTTCTGGAACTTCTGCGCTTCCCGAAGGAACTCGATAATCTCCTTGAGTTCCTCTTTGGCCTCATCGACCCCGGCAACGTCCTTGAACGTCACCTTCTTCTGCTGCAGCGAGAGAAGACGGGCACGGCTCTTGCCGAAGCTGAGCGCCTTGTTGCCACCGCTCTGCATCTGCCGCAGGAAGAACAGGAACAACCCCAGCATGAGCGCGATCGGCAGGAACTGGATGAGCGCGGCAAACCAGAAGGAGCCTTGCTGGTCCTTGATGGTGACGTTCACACCCTTGTCGTGCAGATTCTTGTACAGATCGGGGTAGTTTGCCGGAATCTGTGTATGAAACGATTCCTTGCTGTCACGAAGATGCCCGGTCACCTCGGTGCCGTTCACGGTCACATCGGAGATCTTGCCCTTATCCACGTCGTCCTGCATCTGCGAAAGGCTGATAGCGGAATCGTGTCCACCGCCTGTCGACCGCGCAACCACCTGCCACAAAGAAATGAGGCAGCCGATCATCAACACCCAGATCAGGACTGTCTTTACAGTTGAGTTCAACGTCAGTACCCCTTCTCTCTCGGCCAGGGCACCTCTGCACCCTACCCGGCCGGCAACCCTAGAGGTTCCCGGCAGATCTTCATCTCATTCAGACAGCTTGCGGAATGGCCTGCTGTCCCCGCCATTCCTTACTACCTTGCACAGTGACCCTAGATAATTAGACGCTTACAAGGCACTTACCGTATCGAGCCCGTGAATCCTGAATACCGCACAGAGTTACCGTACGCCGAAGATCGTGCTGCCATTCCCTGGTCTTTGCGCTATTTCATTGGATTCTACTCCGGGCAGCAACGGTGCAAGCGCAAGGAGGGCAAGTTTCCGGCTGTTACCGTACGACTTTCGTCGTAAGCCGTCGTAAGCCGTTCAGGAGCGGCCTCGACGCGGGAGGGCGGACCCCTACAGCGGCCGTCTAGGCTTCGCGCGAGCTTCCGGTAAGCCGCAACTCCCGCACAGACCGTTCCGCCCGCAGGCCACCCGACAGCAGCATCCGGCTGTTTGGCTTCGTGGGGACGGTTGCATCGGGCGGCGTACCCGGCGGTGCCAAGCCGCACATCTGCAGAATGCGCAAGGTCTCTGATCCATTCAGGCGGCCGCCTGTCCTTACCGCGGCGGCACGGATGACACGGCGGCGTGTCGGCAGATCGAGCGCACGCAGCCGCTCAATCTCCATCGCGACGGTCTGTTCCTCTGCAGAGGTACCAACCGCCCGGCCGCCGCCACGGACCGGCCGGCCAGGAAGAGCGATGGCTCCCAACAGCCGTGCGATCTCGCCCGCCCAGCGTGCCTCCTCTTCCCGCGCCAGATCTGCCGTCTGCGCCAGGGTTTCGGCGCTGGGTGGGTTTG
>CAXTSF010000025.1:0-17532 GCA_964246865.1 uncultured Terriglobus sp. | reverse complement strand
GCGGCCCCCCTCTCCCCGCCCCTCAGCGCCGGGCTGCGCCTGGGTTGCGGCTCGGGGGGTTTTCAACCCCCGCAGCCCCGGCATGAGGGTATGCCGGATGCGGTTCCGCGTATGTGCAGGCGATACATTGGTCTCATCCTCGCGCCAGATCTCTCCACGGTTCTCGAGGTACTGCACCACCTGCTCCCGGCGGGTGCTAAGCAGGGGACGAAGGATGCGGCCGCCCGCAATCTCGAAGACCGGCGAGATACCGCCCAGGCCCTCGGTCCAGGCCCCGCGGATCAGCTTCAACATGACCGTCTCCGCCTGGTCGTCCTCCGTGTGCGCGGTCGCGACTGCCTGCAGATGGTTCTCGACCATAACTTGGGAGAAGGCCGAAAGCCGCGCATGACGGGCGGCCTCCTCCAGCGTCTCGCCATCTGCCGCGGCGGCGGCTGAAACATCCACCCTTCTCACATAGAGCGGAAGATCGAGCCGGGCGCACATCTGCCGCACAAAGGCCTCGTCCCCGTCGGCGTTCCCGCCGCGCAAACCGTGGTGCACGTGCACAGCGGAGAGGCCGATGCCCAGGGCTCCGGACTCCTCGTGGAGAGCCAGCAACAGGGCAGTGGAGTCTGCGCCGCCGCTGACCGCAACGGCAACGCGCCCGCCCATCGGCAGGAGCGAGCGATTCAGCGGGAGCGGCACAGGCTTTTTCATCACCCTATTACCCTGTTCTAGAGACCGGCGTACTTGATTCGAGAGACCGCCGTACTTGGCCGATTCCTTCTGCCAGAAGCCACCACACTCTGGTTTTACCTGCTCTTCAGGTAAAACTCCGCCAGTTCCAGGTCGCCCGGTTGTGTGATCTTGAAGTTTGCCGGCGACCCAAGGACGACAGCCACGGTCAGCCCCATCCGCTCCAGCAGGCTGGCCTCGTCCGTGCCCTGGAAGGAGGCGGCTTCAGCGTCATCGAAGGCTCGCCGCAGGTCGGCGTAGCGGGCACCCTGTGGTGTCTGTGCCTGCACGATCCGCTCGCGCGGGATGGTCGCGGTGATAATGGCACCATCCGCGGTACGGTCCACCTGCTTGATCGTGTCGATGGCGGGTAGCGCCACGATCGCCGACCCATGCCGCTCGATGGCGTCGATGGTGCGGTCGATGGTAGCGACATCGATCAGCGGCCGGACCGCGTCGTGCACCAGGACGATGTCCTCCGGCGCGGCATGGAGCGCACGTATGGCGCTGGCGACAGAGTCCTGGCGGTGATCGCCACCCGTCACCAGCAGGACACGCGCGCGCAGCCCGAATTCGCTGAGCTGCGCGGACACATGCTCCTGCTCCGCTCCGCGTATCGCCAGCGTGATTGTCGCCACCCGAGCGACATTGGCAAATGCACGCACTGTGTGGATCAGCACCGGAACACCCGCAAGCGAAACAAACTGCTTTGCAGCCACGCCCGGTACCTGCATCCGCGTGCCTAATCCGGCTGCAGGAAGAACTGCATGTACTCGCACCATCTTTCGGCAGTATAAGTGGTCAGAGGCGGTGTGAACGCAGCCAGGCTGCAGCCCGGCACTCGTCGTCCGATCGCGCGGGGGTGTTCCGCCCGGCTTGCTTCGGCAAAGGCGACCTGCGGTGCCACAGGCGGCCAGGGACGGTAAGCTAGCGGTAGCGATTGCGCCCCTCACGAATAACAAAGCGCGTTCGCATCCACTTTGCCTCAACGGAAGGACATGCCCTATGAGGATTGGTTACGGCTTCGATTCGCATGCGTTCAAGCCTGGCGTTCCCCTGGTGATCGGCGGCATGAAGATTGATCATCCCGAGGGCCTCGCCGGACACTCCGACGGCGATGTGCTTCTTCACGCCATTACCGATGCGCTGCTGGGCGCCGTATCCGCCGGTGATATCGGCACCTTCTTCCCGCCATCGGATGAGCGCTGGAAGAATGCCGATTCCGCCATCTTTCTTTCAACGGCACTGGAAGAGATTGCCACCGCCGGCTACCGGATCGTCAACATCGACACGGTGCTGGTGCTGGCGCAGCCAAAGATCGTGCCCATTGCCGGCGAGATGCGCGAGCGCGTTGCGGACCTGCTTCGCATTCCGCCACGCGACATCGGCATCAAGGCAAAGACGCCGGAGGGATTGAATCAGGACGGCGTTGCCGTGGCGCACGCCATGGTGCTGCTGGAAGACATTAAAAGCGCCGAGGAACCCCTAACGATGACGGCGGAGATCGCTGACGGCGAAGAGGTGGACGATGTGGTGCGCTCACTCGTGGGCGAGCCGCACGACTTCCGCGCGCTCGGCCGAAAACCGCTCTTCGACACAGACGACATTACCTGAATAGGGAGGCTTTGAAGCAAGCTCCACTCGGAACATTTCGGCGAATTTCTTCGTAGAGAACAAGAGCGGCCGCTTTACAGTAATCGTGATCCGGCAAAGGAGATTCGGCGCGATGAATTCGTCTCAGATGGACCCCGCACAGGCACAGCATCTCGCCATGGCGATGATTCCCTTCATCGGCCTTTTCGCGATCCTGATTATTGCAGTTCTGATCATTCCGCTCTGGATTGCCTACCGCAAGGCCGGCCTCCCGCCAGCGCTGTCGCTCCTGATTCTGGTACCGGGCGTCGGCCTGCTGATTGCACTGTATGTGCTTGCGTTCGCGCGTTGGAAGGTGGTGCCCGCGCCAGAGTTTGGCGGCTATCCCCCACCCCCATACCCGCCACCCGGGTACAGTCCGCAGACTGGGTACGCGTCCCCCGGCAGCTATGCGCCGGCAGGCTACGCTCCACCTCCGGTCTACCCGGCCGGTTCCGGCTCCGCGGTGCCGGGAGGCACACCACAATCGGAGGCCGCGCCGCAAGGAAGGCCGCCCCTCAGTTGACACTGCCTAAACGCCACTTCCTTAGACCAGCAGCACAGGGACGCCATACTGCGCGAGCACGTCATCGTGCGTTACCAACGTTAGGTCTTCGACGAGAGCCTGCGCCAGTAGCATGTGGTCGAACGGGTCTTTGTGCAGACGCGGGAGTGTAGCAACAGCCTCCGCGTGTCTCTCTGACACGGCAAGCAAGTGGAATCCTGATCCATCGGCTAATTGCGTCAACAATCTCCGTTGCAGAGCACCTTTTGAAATTTTTATCCAAATCTCCCAAAGAGAGGCCACACTTACGTGAACCTCATCGGCACTCTGGATAGCAGCACTTGCACTCGGTTTCAAGCGGGGCGAGTCGTCCACGTACCAGAGAAAGATATGAGTATCCAGGAGTAAGCGCATTCAATCGATCATGCCGAATGCCCGCTGCTCTTCTTCATCCCAAGGCTCATCCAGTGCTTTGATCAGGTCAGCCACCTGACCTTTGGCAAATCCTGGCGGGGGCCTGCGGTAGATGGGCTTCTCGAAAGTGGAGGGTGTTGAGGCCAGCGGCATGAGTTGGAGAATCGGCTTGCCTGCCTTGGCAATGATTACCTCTTCACCTGATAGCGCCTTCTCTACCAGCGCGGAGAATCCCGTCTTCGCTTCGTAGATGTTGTAGGCAGCCATAGCCCCACTTTAGGCTGGTTGACCAAGTTGGTCAACCAGACACTCGCTGCTAGCATCGAGCTTGCATGAGTCTCCCAGACAGCCCAAAACGCGCGCACACGAGCGCGCCCGTTCGCGTCCGTATCGCACCCTCGCCCACTGGCGACCCCCACGTTGGTACGGCCTACATCGGCCTGCTCAACTATCTTTTTGCGAAGCAGCGCGGCGGCAAGTTTGTCCTCCGCATCGAGGACACGGACCGCACGCGCTTTGTCAGCACCTCGGAACAGATGATCTTCGACGCCCTCCGCTGGGTGGGTCTCGCTTGGGATGAGGGCCCGGACGTTGGTGGACCCTTCGGCCCATACCGTCAAAGCGAACGCACCGAGATCTATCGCGAGCACTGCCGACAGCTGCTGGAGAGCGGCCATGCCTACCGCGCCTTCGAGACGCCGGAGGAGCTGGACGCCGAACGCAGGGTACAGATGGCCGCCAAACAGCCACCCAGGTACAACGGCCGCTCACGCCAGATGACTGCAGCAGAGATCGATGCGGAGCTCAGCGCGGGCAAGCCCTTCACCATTCGCATGCGCGTTCCCGAAGGCGGTTCTACCATCTTTCGTGATGAACTCCGCGGTTCCATCACCTTCGACCACACGAACGTCGACGATCAGGTGCTGCTGAAGTCCGACGGTTACCCGACGTATCACCTCGCCAACGTTGTCGACGACCATCTGATGGGCATCACCGATGTGATTCGCGCCGAAGAGTGGATCAGTTCCACCCCGAAGCACGTGCTGCTGTACGAGGCCTTTGGCTGGCAGCAGCCGCGCTTCTGGCACATGCCGCTGCTGCGCAACGTGGACAAGAGCAAGATCTCCAAGCGCAAAAACCCTGTGTCCCTTATCTACTACCGCCAGGCCGGCTTCCTGCCAGAGGCGATGTTGAACTTTCTCGGCCTGATGGGCGGCGGTATGCCGCACCCAACAGAGCAGGAGATCGTCAGCCAGGGTCTCGATACCAAACTCAGCGACGTCTTCTCGCTCAGAGAGATGCAGGAGGGCTTCCGTTTTGAGAAGATCTCGCTTGGCGGACCGGTCTTTGACCTGGTCAAGTTGAAGTGGCTCAACGGCGAGTACCTGCGGCAGCTCTCGCCCGAAGCCTTTTTCCTTGCGCTTCGGGAGACGATCTTCGCCGATGGCTATCTCCGAGCCATCGCTCCCCTGGTACAGACCCGGATCGAGACGCTCGCGCAGTTCGGCGACATGGCGGACTTCTTCTTTCGCGACGATGTTCAGCCAACGTCCGAGGTATTCGTGCCAAAGAAGCGGTCGCTCGAAGACACACTTGCCTTTGCCGGCGAGATGCTGCCTGCACTCGAAGCCGCGGAGTGGACCGCTGAGGCGATCGACACATCCCTGCGTACGCTCTTGACAGCAAAGGAATGGAGCGTCAAAGACGCATTCATGCTGCTCCGCGCCATCCTGACCGGCAAAACGGCCTCACCCCCGCTGCTCGAGAGCCTGGTCGTCTTCGGCAAAGCAAGGACATTGGATCGTGTGCGACGCTTCTTGGAGGCGCAGAAAAAGCAGGCCGCACTGGCCGGGCGCAAGTAGCTGTTGGAAGATCTCACGCTACGAGTAAAGGAGCAGCCTACCCGCCATTGCACCCGTGGCCGGCGCTTCTTCTCCGGCTTATTTCGCCGTGAACGGCTGCTCCACCGCAAGTGACTTGGGCGGATAGCACGCGGCGCTGTCGCAGGCCTGGTAGAACAGCGCGCCCTTGAGCGTGTAGCTGCCCGGCTTCGCCTTTACATGTGCTGTGAGCAAAAGATCGCCTGTGTACACGTCCAACTTCTGCTTTGGCGAAAAGCTGAAACTGAACTCGGTGCCTTTTGGAAAATCCACCGACGAGACGGATGCCCCCGACAGATCTTCGACCAGCAGACGGGTCGGGATCAGGGTCTCACCCTTGGGCGTGTGCGAGTTGATGTGAAAGCCAGGGTCCACCCGAAAGTGAAGCTGCAGCATCGCCGGTTGCGCCGCGACAATGCTTTGCGGCTCTGCCGTGAAGATGACGTGGCCCTTCCCGCGGGAGCTCTGGCCGGTTTCGATCGTCTGCGCGTGAACACTGCCATGCAGACCACGGTGCATTCCGCGGGATGCCAATACCATAACGAGCAGAGTCGACACGATGGGCAGCCAGGACTTCCGGCGTGGCTTCTGCGGCGGCGTCCGTGGTACTTCGTAGTCTTCGAACAGGCCCATCTAGCTCCCCGCGCCTACAATCCTCTTCACATTCGCCTCTGCCTCATCCTTGCTGGCGAGGCCGATCGCCTGTGCGGCGATGTTGCCATCTCGATCAATGTAGAAGGTTGCGGGCAACTGATCCAGGCCACCATACCCGTTATCCACCTTGTGATCCGTCAGCAGGATGGGATAGCTGACACCCAGGTGCTTGACGGTTCCTTCGATCTCCTGCTTCACGTCGGCGGCGTGCGCGCCCTCATCCTCGTTCACGCCCACTACCTGCAATCCCTGAGCAGCGTACTTCTGCTGAAACTCCTGGAACCACGGCATCTCCACCTTGCACGGCGCGCACCAGGTCGCCCAGAAATTCAGCAGGACTGGCTTGCCCCGCAGGTCCTTCAGGGCTACACGTTTGCCGTCCATCGAGGTCAGCGTGAACAGCGGCGCGGGCTTGCCGCGGAAGTCGGAGGCGGGGGCATCGTCCGCGAGCATGGCCGTTGCGCCTTTCTCCACAACCAGGTTGGCCTGCTTCTCGCGCAGTTTCGCTTCGTCCGCGGATCGCGTGTGCCGGTTATGAATGCCGGACCAGACCAGCAGGGCAAGTAGAACAGCGATGGCTCCAGCGACAAGGGTGTTTCGCATCGGGAACTGCCTTTCCTAAACGGCGTCTCTAGCAACAGTAGACGCGCGGACAGTGCACCGGGATACGGAATCTTGCGCAGGAGGCCGGCGGCGCGCGGCCCGGTAGAATGTGGGAAGCCGAAACGGAGTATCCCCGGCTAGAACGCCCGATCCAGAAAGCCATTCACGCACATGCATCGCTGGTCCCGACTCTTCATTCCCACGCTGCGCGAGGCGCCCTCGGATGCCGAGGTGGCTAGTCATCAGCTTCTTTTGCGCGCCGGCTATGTGCGGCAGCTTGGCGCGGGCATCTACAGCTATCTGCCGCTGGCCACGCGCTCGCTCAATAAGATCATCGCCATTGTGCGCGAAGAGATGGACCGCATCGGCCAGGAGTTCTACCTGCCCGCGCTCCATCCGCGCGAGGTGTGGGAGGAGAGCGGCCGCTGGACCGGTATGGGCGACAACATGTTTCGCCTGAAAGATCGCAAGGGCGCGGATCTGGCCCTCGGCATGACGCATGAGGAGGTCATGACTTCCATCGCGCGCAACGAGGTGCGCTCCTACAAGCAGCTCCCACAGATCTGGTACCAGATCCAGACGAAGTTCCGCGACGAACCCCGGCCGAAGAGCGGCCTGCTGCGCGTGCGGCAGTTCACCATGAAGGACTCGTACAGCTTCGACATCGACGCCGCGGGCCTAGACGAGAGCTACAACAAACACGACGAAGCCTACCGCCGTATCTTCACGCGCTCTGGCCTGGAGTTCGTCGCTGTGGACGCGGATTCAGGCTCTATGGGCGGCTCCGAGTCGAAGGAGTTCATGGTCTACACCGAGGCGGGCGAGGACCTGATCGCGTCTGCCAGGGACGAAGATGGGAACGTGGTCTACGCGGCCAATCTGGAGAAGGCGACCTCGACGTTGGCGCCGGTCGAAGACCTGCCTGCGAGCGGAGACGGCCTGCCGGAGCTGGTGCACACGCCATGGCAACGGACGATTGACGAAGTGGGCGCGTTTCTCGGTGTCGCGCGCGAACACCAGATCAAGACTATGGTCTTCATCGCCGAATTTAAGGGCTCAAATGGGAGTTTAGCTATTCCAATCGTAGTCGCCCTCCGCGGAGATCATAAGGTAAACGAAACTAAGCTAGCATCACTTCTGAAGTCGGGCAGGCTCGATCTAGCTGCAACCATCGGAATTCCATCCATCTTCGGAGCTCCTGTTGGATATCTCAGTCCTGTCGGAGTTCCCTCCATCAGTTCAGAACAGTTTGCTTTCCTTCAAGAACGAGGCGTGCTCCCTAAAACCTTGGTTGGTGAGGATCAGAAATCTTTGGGCGTTTTCGATGACGTTCAATTCCGGGTTTACAAGAACTTGGCTCTAACTGTTCTGGATGCCGCTTTGGAAAACCGCACCCAGCTAGTTGCCGGTGCAAATAAAGAAAACTATCACCTGCGCAACGTCACCCCCGGCCGTGATTTCACCCCTACCCTCATCGCCGACATCCGTAACATCAACGAGGGTGAGCCCGCCCCCATCTCCGGCCGGCCGCTCCGCCGTGGCAAGGCCCTCGAGATCGGCCACATCTTCAAGCTCGGCTACAAATACTCGGAGTCCATGGGCGCGCGCGTGCTCGACCGCAACGGCAAGGAAACCACGCCCATCATGGGCTCCTACGGCATCGGCATCGAGCGCATCCTCACCGCCGCCATCGAGCAGTCCGCCGCCGCGCGCGGCAGGAACGACCGCGGCGAATGGAGCTATACCCTGCCTCCTTCCATCGCGCCCTACGCCGTCGTCGTCACCGTCACCAAGCAGAATGATCCTGTGCTCGCCGAGGCCGGCGAGCGCATCGCCGCAGACCTCGAAGCCGCCGGGTTCGACGTACTCCTCGACGACCGCGACGGCAGCGCCGGTATCAAGTTCAAGGACGCCGACCTGATCGGCGTGCCCTTCCGCATCACGGTCGGCAAAGGCATCGCGATCGGCACCGTGGAACTGGTGGACCGCCGCTCCGGAGATGTCGTGATGGAGATTCCTGTTAGCGAGGCCGCTTCCCGTCTGCGCAGCCTTATGACGACCAGCTCGGAGAAGGCGTCCAAGTAAGATCGGAGCTTTATGGCAGTCAAGGTCAGACTCGGCACAGGATCACAGGCCCCCGGCAGCGGCCAGCGTCCCCGTGAGGGAAAGCGCACCTTTTTTGAGCGCGCGTGGCGTCCCATCCTGCTTGTGCTGCTGGCGCTCGGCCTTGTCTTCGCGGCGGTCTTCAGCTTCTACTACAACAAGTACAAAACCATCGTGGATGACCGGCTGAACAAGGGTCCGCTCTTTGCCAGCACAGCGCAGATCTATGCCGGCCCGCGCGAGGTTCGGCCCGGGCAAAAGCTGGCGGTGGACGCTATCGCGAGCGAACTGAAGCGCGCGGGCTACAACGGCGACCCGCGGCTCGGGACCTACACCCTGCACGAGGACTCAATCTTTATCAAGCCGGGCCCACTCTCCTTCCACTCCACCGACGGCGCCACCATCAGCACCGCGGGTGGACAGGTCACAGGCATTGCCGCGGAGAACGGTGCACCGCTGCGTGCCTACGAGCTGGAGCCCCTGGTCATCACCAGCCTCAGCGAAGACAAGAACCGCACCAAACGCCGCCTCGTCACCTATGACGGCATTCCGAAGCGCATGGTGCAGGCCGTGACAGCCATCGAGGATCGCCGCTTCTTCGATCACGGCGGTATCGACTACCGCCGCCTGCTCGGTGCCGCGCGCAATGACCTCTTCCATCGGCACCGTTACACCGAGGGTGGATCGACCCTCACCATGCAGCTCGCGCGCGGCTTCTTTCTGACGCCGGAGCGGCACCTCAAGCGCAAGCTGATCGAAATGGTCATCACGCTGCAACTCGAGTCACGCTTCACCAAGCAGCAGATCTTCGAACTGTATGCCAATCAGATCAACCTGGGCCAGCGCGGCAGCTTCGCGGTCAACGGTTTTGGCGAGGCCGCGCAGGCGTACTTCGGCAAGGATCTGAAGCAGCTCGACACCGCTGAATGCGCCCTGATCGCCGGCATCATCCAGAGCCCGAACCGCCTCAACCCGTTCCGCCATCCGGAGCGCACCATCGAGCGCCGCAACCTCGTCTTGAGGTCCATGGTGGAGACCGGGGCCCTGACGCCGGCCGAAGCCGAGCGCGCGCAAGCGGAGCCGCTTCACCTCGCGCCGCAGAATGTGGATGCGAGCGAGGCACCCTACTTCGTCGACCTGGTCCACGACCAGCTTAATCAGCGTTTGGGCGACACCTCCTCCGCGGGACCAACGCTGCGCATCTATACCTCGCTTGACCCGGACCTGCAGAAGGCCGCGGCAGCCGCGGTCAATGCAGGCATGGTGAACGTGGACGCGCTCGTACGCAAGCAGCACAAGGGCGACGGTCCGGTCACCCCGCCGCAGGTGGCACTGGTGGCGCTGGACCCGCACACCGGCCGCGTGCTGGCGCTGGTAGGCGGCCGCAACTACGGCCAGTCGCAGCTGAATCACGCCACCGCCAAGCGGCCTACCGGCTCCATCTTCAAACCATTCGTCTACGCAGCAGCGGAGGCGGGCGCGGTCAACGGGCAGCAGCTCGACCCTGGCGTGGATGCGGACGGCAACCCTACCGGCGGCGGCGTGTTCACCGCGGTAACGCAGCTTAGCGACGTTCCCACCACCTTCACCTTTGACAACGGCCGGGGCAGCTACAATCCGCGCAACTACAAGGGTGCTTACCACGGCAACGTGACTGCGATCTACGCACTCGCCCACTCGCTCAACAACGCAACAATCTCACTCGGGCAGAAGGTTGGCTTTGAGAACATCGCGGCGCTCGCACGTGCCTCCGGCATCGTCAACGCGAAGGGAACGCCCTCGGTTTCACTCGGCGCATACGATGCAACGCCGATTGACATGGCCGGGGCGTACACCACCTTTGCCAACGGCGGTGTGCACCTCACACCATGGCTCCTGAGCAGTGTCCGCAACGATCGCGGCGACGTTGTCGCGGACTTCACGCCGGAGGCCAAACAGGTGATGGACTCGCGCGCCGCCTTTCTTACCCAGTCGCTGCTCGAAGGCGTCATGAACTTCGGCTATGGCGTTGCCGTGCGCCAGCGAGGGTTCACTGCGCCTGCCGCGGGCAAGACCGGCACCAGCCATGACGCCTGGTTTGCCGCCTACTCGAGCAATCTGATCTGTGTCGTCTGGATCGGCAACGACGACTACAGCGATATCAAGCTGCAGGGCGCGCAGGCCGCCGCTCCCATCTGGGCAGAGTTCATGAATCGCGCCATTAAGCTGCCACAGTACAGCGATATGAAGGCATTTACACCGCCGGCGGGCATCAATAATGTGAAGCTGGACAAGGAGACCAACCAGCTCGCGGACGACTCCTGCCCCAATGACTACATAGCCGCTTTCCTGGACGGAACCGAGCCGCAGAACACCTGCTCCCGCATGGGAACCGACCAGCGAGGACTCTTCCAGAAGCTGTTCGGCATCGGGAACGACCCGAAGAACCCCGTCTCAGATAGCGCCCGTGCACCGGCTCCCGGTATCTCGCCAAATCCGGCAATTTCGCCAAATCCAGGCCTCTCGCCGAACCCTGACGTGCTGGAACCGCCGAAGAAACGAAGCCTCTTTCAGAAGCTCTTTGGCGGCGGTGCCAAACCCAAGCCGGAGCAGCAAACGACACCGACACCGCAGCAGCCCTAGGGCGCGTCGGGACAGCACCTCCGTGAAATCTGTTTTGGCAAGAGCTCAAGCTCGGGCGATCTACCAGTCGTTTTTCTGCACGGGCTTTGGCTGCTTCTCCTTGCGGCCGTTCAGGAGCCAGTCCATCCGCGTGCGAATGTCCTTGTCTCGCGCTTCCCCCTCGATGCGTCCGATGGCCTCGCCGTCCTCATCCAGGATCAGTGTGGCGGGCACCAGCTCACCCATCTTCAGGTCAGCAAGAGTCTGTTCGCTTGCGCCGGTCCATACAGGCATGCGGAGACCGCGCTTCTGCACCACTTCCCCGATCCGGGACCGTGTATCCGGCCCGTCGAGCGAGATCGCCACAAACTGAATGCCCCGTGCCGCATAGCCGTCCGCCAGCTTCTGCAGGCGCGGCGTCTCCTCTTTGCATGGGCCGCACCAGGTCGCCCAGAAGTTCACCACCGCGGGATGTCCGCGCAGTTCGCGAAGATGATGTGACTTGCCGTCCAGGCCGGTGAAGGTGGCCGTCATCTCTGCAACGCTGTCGCTGGCTGCGGCCCCGCTCGTCGACGTCCCTGGAACAGTGGAGCGCGCCGCCGCTGCTGGTGCGGCAGAGGCATTCAGCGCTGCCACTGCACACGTCATGATGAGAACTGTTCTTATGAGGCTCTGCCGCATGGCTCGTCTCTCCTTGCGATGGCAACTCTACTCATCCCGGATGGCAACGTCTCTCCATCATCGGATGGAAACAAAGATCGATGCATCGACCGTTGCCGGGAGCATGTACGAAGCCTTACTTTGGCTCGCATCATGAAAACCATACGGATGTGCGTCACCCTTTTGGGCGTGTCATGCGCCCTCTCCGGAGCCAGTGTCTTACATGCGCAGGGCTGCCTTGCGGCGCATACCAACAGCAGCATGCAGGGCTGCATCACGTCAGACGGAACCAGCCTGGCCGGACCAACGAATGGCAGCTTCCTGCGACACCATCCACTTACCGTCGAGGTCGACTGGCGCTCATTCTCCTCCTTCCGGCACTTCTCCGGCACGGTGGAGAACACCTCCCGGCAGACGCTCGGCACCTTCATCGCCAACCACCAGAACCTTTACAACGTCAGCGCCGAACTGCAGCTGACGCCACGCTGGTCCGTAAACGCTTTTGTGCCTGTTCTGCAGGGTACGCGCGATCAGAAGTACGCGCCTGTGCAGAAGGTGGAGGTCGCCGGGATCGGTGACATGATCGTCGGTGTGCAGGGATGGGTTTTGCGTCCGCCCACGGAGAACGGCGGCAACATCGCTTTCAGCGCGGGGCTGAAGCTGCCCACCGGCATCAACAATGGTTCAGGCTCGGGACGTCTCAGCAACGGCACGGTGCAGAACGTGATCGCCGATCAGTCGTTGCAGCCAGGCGATGGCACCTGGGGGTTCACGCTCGGCAGCCAGGCATACAAGACAGCGCCCTTTCACACCATCGGCTACTTTCAGGGTTCATGGCTCTTCAACCCAGCCGACACCAATGGTGTCCCGACCTTCCGCACCATCAAAGGGGAGGGCGTGATGTCCGCGACAGATCAGTACCTCTTCCGCGCCGGCCTGTCTCGCCATGTGCCACGCGTGCGGGGACTTGCGGGTAGCTTTGGCGGGCGCATGGAGGGCATTCCAGTGCGCGATGCCTTCGGCAAGAGCAACGGCTTCCGCAGACCTGGCTACATCCTCTCGATTGAGCCGGCGGTGCAGTACCAGTACCGCCGCAGCATGCTCTCGCTGTCCTCTCCATGGGCGGTGCAGCGCAACCGGCGCGCGTCCGTGACCGACCTGGCCAACCATCGCCACGGCGACGCGGCCTTTGCCGATTACGCGCTGATCGTGGGTGTGTCGCACACCTTCTAGCAGCCGACGCGTGTGCGGCGGATAGGGCCATTCCAGCCCTGGGGTGCCTGCGCGGCTTGTGAGGCGGCGGGGATCCAGGGCTGACAGCCGGGGCACCAGTAGGTGGAACGGGCGCCGGGACCCTGCTTGCGCATCTCGATGAGGGCACCGCAGCGGCGGCACTCCTGCCCGCGACGGCCGTATACCCAGAGGCGGTTCTTCTGGTCGCCGCTGTGCGTGGTGCGGCGGATGCCCGTGTAGGTGACGATGCTGTCGCCGCCGGTGACGGAGTTGCCGTCAATGACGTTGGCCTGCAGGTAGCGCTGGGAGACATCGGCCATCTGCAGCATCTCCTCTTCAGTGAGGGTGCTCATGTGGCGGAAGGGATGGACGCGCGCGGCGAAGGCGACCTCCGACTTGTATACATTGCCGAGGCCGGCGAGCACACGCTGGTTGAGGAGCACGTTGGCGATCTCGTCCTCCGGGTGCGAGGCGGCGCGCTGCTGGAGGGAGTGGAGTCCGCTCTCGGCGGTGTAGCCGGGCTTGAGCAGGTCCGGACCGAGCTTCGGCACGCTCGACTTGCGAGCGAGCGTGTCTGCCGTGTGGAACTCGGCGACGGGAACGTTGAAGGCGACGGCCTGCCAGCCCTCGACCTCGATGAGCGCGCGCATGGCCTTCCGCGGCGACCACCACTTCTCACCCGTGCGATAGATGTGCCAGGAGCCGGACATGAGCATGTGCGTGACAAGGATGAGGTCGCCGGAAAGATGCATGGAGAGCCACTTGCCATTGGCCTCGACCCTCTCCACGACCCGGCCGAGGACAGGGCGGTCGTCGTTCACGGTGGCGAGATGCGCGTAGGCGGTCTCAAAGCGAGTGATGGTCTTGCCGGTGAGGACCTTGGCGAGGGCGCGGGCAGAGCGAAAGATTGTGTCGCCTTCAGGCATGGTGTGCTATCCCTCCCGTACTTTCTGCCAAATTTGAAAAACGTGACACTTACCTTCGAGCCAATGGCGGGATGTTCTCTAACGAAATCATTGTGCTAAAGCTCGCGGAAGACTGGGGCCGCAAGGGACTGGGCTTTCTTTTCCCATACAGCCATTGTAGTAACTGCGCTAGAGATGGAGTGCCAGGCGTCCGGCTTTGTTGCCCTCAGATGCATGGGATTGGGGCCTGACAGAGAACGTTCGCTGTTCGGGAAAGCGATGCGGTTCTTCGGAAGGGCACAGCTTCAGCTGTGCCGTACGCAGCGCTCGCAGACGGCGGCTTCAGCCGCTGAGGTCAGCTTCTCTGTTCGGACTATGGAAATTGAAGACCATGCGTACTGTTCGGCTTGCGTGCACAAGCCACGAGCGACAGGGTTGTGCTCCAGGTACCGCTTCCTCGCTTCGAAATCCGCTGCGTTCCGTATGCGGTGATCCGCATATCCTCGTTGCCACACCTCTGTTTTGATCGCACGCTGGGCGTTGTAGCGGTATGAGAAGCCGCCCTTTACACATTGCACGGCACGCTCCAATGTTTGCCTCGGTGTCAGGAGCAGATGGATGTGTTCGGGCATGATGACGAATGCATGAAGAGCGTAGTGGGTGCGGCGGTAGTGCTGTAGCGTGTCGAAGAGCAGTTGAGCGGTGCAGTCGACGTGAAAGAAGCGACGGCGTTCAGCGCAGACGATGGTTAGAAAGAAGGTGCCTGCCTGATGAGGATGTCGCGGGACGGACAACAGCGGACCTCAGCGGCTGAAGCCGCGGTTCTACATTGGCGTTTTTGGCATGGCTGAGGCCCTGCCCTTCCGAAGAGCGCCTCATTTGAAGGTAGGAGAGGATTTGGACCGGCGATATGCCTCGTAAGCGGGATCGACCTCAGCGGCTGAAGCCGCGGTTCTACCTTGGCGTTTTTGGCATGGCTAAAGCCCTGCCCTTCCGAAGAGCTTCGTTCCGAGATTAGGAGAGCAGCGACAGCTGCAACATGCCTTGAGCGGTATTGACCTCGGCGGCTAAAGCCGCGGCTTTGGCGTCTTGTCTTGGCACGGCTGAAGCCGTGCCTTCCGAAGAACGTATCCAGAGCAGCTTAGGAGAGCTCGCCGCCCTTGGAACATCCCTCGTGAGCGGCATTGACCCGATCCGGTTCGCCGTATGGCTAGCCTCGATTACTTATCTGGGAGCGGCGATGTTCCTGGTAAACAGGATTCCGTGGCGTGGCCGCTATGCGTTGCCGGCGGGGCGGCCGCCGTTGGCGGCGGTTAGGGCGACGGCGGGAAGAGGAGGGAGGTTGCGGCGGAGGTTGAAGCCCATGGGGGCGGCCTGAAAGCCGGCGTCGAGGAGGGCGCGGGCGATGGGGTGTTCGGCGGTGGGGAGACCGTTGACGGTTTGGATGAGCATGCCGATACGGCCGGACTGGTCAGCGGCAGGCTCGCCGAGGCGGCCGGGTGCTGCCTGGGCGATGACGACGAGGTAGCGGGCGAGGGAGCGCATGACCTGCCCACGGAGCGGCTCTTCGTCGGGAAGGAAGATCTGCAGGTTGGGGTTGCCGCGACGAAGATAGGCGACAAGCGCGCCGTCGGCGAGCACGACGCGGGCACCGACGGAACGGGTGAGTGAACTGCCGGTGTCTGCCGGTTGCGGCCAGCGGAGGAGAGCGCCGTAGGGATTGGCGGGGTCCGTGGCAGCGAGGATGAGCATCTCCGGGTCCGTGTCAGGCCGCTTGGTGCGGAGGGAGCGCAGGAGATCGAGCGCGGCGGGCAGGGCGAACTGGGTTGCGCCGAGGTCGGCGGCGAAGTAGCCGCGGCGGATCTTGCCGGACTCTTCGAGCGCCTTCATCACGTCGTAGATGGCAGAGAAGCCGCCGGGCAGATTCTCAGAATGGGCGGTCTCGCGGAAGACCACGCCGTAGCGCTGGAGGAGCTGGTGCGCAATGGCGTGGGACCACGCAGTGACGTTTCGATCGCGATCGAAGTATGCGGGATTGAGCGCCCAGCGGCCCTGCACGGTGGGCGGTGTGGTGCGGCGTGAGCGGAAGCTGCCGCCCTGGTTGTGGGTGCGGCGAAGATTGCGGCCCTGGTGGTCGGTGGTGCCGCGGCCGGTGTTGGCGGATTTGCTGAGGTACGCACGGAGGGACTGGAGTGAGTCGTTGGTGATGGCGCCGCGCCAGACGAGGTTCCAGAGGGCGTCGATACTCTCGCCAGGGTAGCCGCCGCCGGTGCCGTCGTGGAGGGTCTGGAAGAAGCTGGCGCCATGGGTTTGGAGGTAGTGAAGGATCTGGTCTTCGCGGGAGCCGGGATTTGTTGCTGATTCGATTTCCTGCACAGTTCGCGGATGATCCGCAGAATGCGCAGGAGCCTCCTGTGCATTTCGGCGTGTTGCCTCGCGCTGCTGTTCGGCCTGAGAGGCGGTGTTCATGTTGGGGAGCCAGAGAAGGGGGAGCTTGTCGGCGAGGAAGAGGCCGATGCGGCCGTCGCGTTCGCCGAGTGGATCGAGGCCGGCCCAGGTGACTTCGCCGGCGGCAATAAGGGTGTCGAGGTCGGCTGGGCGATAGCCGGCGATACGGGCGGGCAGGATCTCCGTCTCAAGGAGCGATGCGGGCAGGGGTGCGCCCTGCAGGGTTTCGATGACGTCGAGCAGGGCGTCGAGGCCGCGGCGGGGTGTGAGCACGCCCTGCCAGTGGGTGAAGAGGCGGGCGAGTGTCTGCTGCTCGACCGGCTCGATCTCCTTGCGCAAACGGGCCAAAGACCGGCGACGGATCGTGCGGAGGACTTCGACGTCGACCCATTCGCGGTTGAGACCGGAGGGGCGGAAGCCACCCTCGACGACGCGGCCGGTCTGGACCAGTTTCTGCAGGACGCTCTCGGCAGCTTCGACCGGGACAGCGAAGCGTGCGGCGACCTCCGGTGTGGTGAACGGGCCGCGAGTGCGGGCGAAACGGCGGATGAGATCGACGATGGCGTCGGGTGCGGGCTCAAGGAAGGCAGTGGGCAAGCCGGGAGGCAGGGGGATGCCGAGGGCGTCACGGTAACGGGCAGCGTCTTCGACGGCGAGCAGGCGCTTTTCCGCTCCGATGCGGAGCTCGAGGATGCGGCGGGATTTGAGCAGGCGGTCGACGGTGATGGCGACCTCGGGCGAGGCGACGCGGCGGAGGAGTTCGGCGCGGTTGAGGTCGCCGAGGCGGAGGAGCATGTCGTGGATGCCGTCCATGGTGCGGGCCCGGTAGTCGGGCGCGAGCATCTGCAGCTGCTCCTCGGTCTCTTCGATGGCGGTCGAATCGAGGAGTTCGCGGAGCTGTTCCTGGTCAATGGAGAGCGCCTGGGCGCGGCGCTCGGCGAGCGGGGCGTCGCCATCGTAGATGTAGTTGGCGACGTAGGAGAACAGGAGCGCGGCAGCGAAGGGTGAGGGCGTGCGGCTGTCGACGGTGTGGACGCGGATCTGGCGCTGCGCGACCATGCGGAGAATCTCAGAGAGGGCAGGCATATCGAAGACGTCGCGGAGGCACTCGCGGTAGGTCTCGAGGAGCATGGGGAACTGCGGATAGCGGGCGGCGACGGAGAGCAGGTCGTAGGCG
>CAXTSF010000024.1:0-22420 GCA_964246865.1 uncultured Terriglobus sp. | reverse complement strand
GTCCGTGACGCGGCCGGCGAGGGTGGCCGTGGTAACGCCGCCCTGGGCAGCGGCCGGTAGTGGCAGAGCCGTGAACGAACCGCTTGCGAAGGCGAGTACGGCTGCGGCTGAGCCGGCTCGAAGAGATCTCATGTGGCTTCCCCTTATAAATGCACTCCAAAGTTTCTTCGAGGGAGGCCGCCAGGCTGCGCTAGAATCGCGGGCACAACCTCATCCGCGGCTTAGCCGTGCAGTGCGGATAGCTGCGCCGACCCCTTGAAGACCAGCTCCTGTGGAGGATCATCATGCCGGAACCGATCAGCAGCTATCCATCTCACGTTTCCGCCGCTTCTCCTGATGCATTGGATGCGCAGCCGTCACTGACGCCGGTGCAGCGTGTGGTGGACACCTTTATCGCGCCATCGAAGACCTTTACGGATATTCGCCGGAACACCTCATGGTGGCTGCCGTTTGCATTGCTGGCGGTGGTGGGCTATCTGTTCTCCTTTGCGGCGTTAGGCCGGGTAGGCATCCATACGATCGTTGAGAACTCGATGAAGCAGAATCCGAAGCAGGCAGAGCGCATGGCAAGCCAGCCGCCCGAGCAGCAGGCGCAAACACGCAAAATCACGGAGAGCGTCACGAACGGGATCTTCTACGTGGCGCCGCTGCTCACACTGGCGGTGAACTGCGTCACGGCGCTGCTGCTGTGGGCCGGCTTCAACTTTGTACTGGGCGGCAGCTCCACATACAGAGCGATGTACGCAGTCGGGATCTTCGCCTGGCTGCCGTCCATTTTCAAGAGCCTCCTAAGCATTCTGCTGATGTTTGTGGGAGATGTGGAAACCTTCAACATCCAGAATCCGGTCGGAACCAACCCTGGTTTTTACCTGGGGACAGATGCCTCCGCGTGGTTGAAGTCTTTTCTGACCTCCTTCGATGTGTTCACGCTGTGGACGCTCTTTCTATTGGGCCTGGGTGGTGCCATTGTGGCGGGTGTAAAGCCCGCAAAAGGATATGCGCTGGTCTTCGGGGCATTTTTGGTGTTCATCCTGATCAAGACAGGCTTTGCTGCGGCCACGAGCTGAGGGCGAGCCAGATGCCCTCAAGTGACTCGTTTGTGTGCGGCCTTTACCACCATGCTGCAGGCGTAAACTGCTCTGGAAAGCAAAGGCAGGAGGTTCCTCGCAATGGAACGTCGTGATTTTCTGAAGGGTAGTGCATTCGCCGCGGCTGCGACCGCGAGCGGGCAATTCTCTCGGGCAGCTACACCGGCTCAGCCGATTGCACGGCGTCCGCTCGGTAAAACGGGCGAGGAGCTATCGATCATCGGCTTCGGCGGCATCGTGGTGATGAACGAGGACACCAGCTCCTCGAAGAACATCGTGGCCGAAGCAGTGGACCGCGGCGTGAACTATTTCGACGTGGCACCCAGCTACGGTAATGCGCAGGAACGGCTGGGACCGGCACTTGCGCCGTACCGGAAGCGGAGCTTTCTAGCCTGCAAGACAGAAGGCCGCAAAAAGGATGACTCGCGCAAGCAGCTTGAGGAGTCGCTGCGTCTGCTGAAGACGGATCATCTAGACCTGTACCAGTTTCACGCGCTAACGAAGATGGCGGACCTGGATACGGTGCTGGGTCCGGGTGGTGCCATTGAGACGATGGAGGCTGCCAAAAAAGAGGGGAAGATCCGCTACATCGGCTTCTCTGTTCACTCGGCGGAGACGGCCCTCGCGGCCATGGATCGGTACCCCTTTGACACCGTCCTCTTCCCCGTGAACTTCGTTCTGTTTTCACAGGCAAACTTCGGACCGCAAATTCTGAAGAAGGCACAGGAGAAGAACATGGGCATCCTGGCGCTGAAAGCCATGGCGAAGACGACATGGTCTGAAGCACAGAAGAAGGACCATCCGGAGCCGAAGTGCTGGTATCAGCCGGCGGCCTTTCCGAACGAGGCGTCACTGGGACTGCGCTGGACCTTGGGACATCCCGTCACAGCGGCGCTGCCGCCCGGAGACGAAAAGTATTTTCGTCTGGCGATGGATGTGGCGCAGGGTTACAAGCCTTTGGAGCAGCACGAAGAGACAGTCTTGATGACCGGCGCCAGCGGTGTAGAGCCGATCTTCCATCTTGGCAACGATGTGTAGGACGTTTGTCACAACACTCTTCGAAGGCAGCGGATCGGTAGCTGCACTTATAGGCAGCTAAGGACCTGGTTGCGGGTAGCGCGTTTACCCATCCCCATTCCAGCCGCGCGTTGATAGCAACACGCCGGGCGCGCCATTCATCGTCAGCTCATGCTCCTGCAATCGTCCGGTCACGCGCTCACCCGATAGTGGGAGGAATCCCTCTTTTGGAGTATTGCCTCGATGCGTACGAAGGCTCTTTCGCGTCTCCCCGCCTGTTTGCGCCAATTGTTTGTCTTGCGTGTTGTTGCTGTCGCCGTGATCTTGTCTGCTGCCATGCCGGTTATGGGGCAGTTCGACGCGGCATCTGTGCTGGGATTTCTGCGAGACAGCTCCGGTGCCGCTATCGGCGGGGCCAGTGTTACCCTCACCAACACCGCCACAGGTGTTTCACAGTCGACGAAGGCGGACTCAGCCGGCCAGTACGAGTTCGTAAGCATTCCAATTGGGACATACGTGGTGGCGAGCGATGCGCCCGGCTTTCAGCACACACAGACGCCACCGTTTCAACTGACAGTCAATGCGCGGCAGCGCATCGATGTGGCGCTGAGCGTGACGGGTGCCACAGAGGCAGTCACCGTGTCGTCCGCGCCGACGTTGTTGGAGACGGAGACGAGTTCGCGAGGCCAGGTAATCGGGCAACTTGAGGTGGAAAACCTGCCCCTGAATGGGCGCTCCTACGCCGACCTGGCCTTGCTGGTTCCAGGAGTACGCAAGTCGGTCTTGGAGAACCAGACGACCACCAGCCGCGAGGCCTCATTCAACGTGAACGGGCAAAGGTCCGCGTTCAACAATTTTCTGCTGGATGGCCTCGATAACAACAACTACGGCACGTCAAACCAGGGGTTTGCAAACGAGAACATCCCACCCTCGCCGGATGCCGTAGAGGAGTTTCGGATCGAGACGGACAACTACTCCGCCGAGTATGGCCGCGCCTCCGGCGCCGTCATCAACGTGAGCATACGCCGTGGCACCAACACCTTCCATGGTGGTGCATGGGAGTACAACCGCAACACGGCGCTGAATGCCATCGGGCCATTTCAGCCCAGTGGCGGTGTGAAGCCAACCTTCATCCGTAACCAGTTTGGCGGCGATGTGGGCGGACCCATCTTCAAGGACCGCACCTTCTTCTTTGCCGATTACGAGGGCACGCGCCAGATCACCAAGTCCTTTGTGGCTGCCACCCTGCCCACCGCCAACCAGCGCAACGGCATCTTCCTGAATGGTGCTACGCCGATTCCGCTGCGCAACCCGCTCACCGGCAAACTTTACCCGAACGGCATCATTCCCGTCTCCGACATGACGCCGTTTGCCCGCGCTGTGATCGCCGCTCTGCCGGCGAATACGATTGCAGGATTCTCGAACAACTACATCAATCTCCCTCGCGGAACCATCACCGACGACAAGGGCGACCTTCGGCTGGACCACAAATTCAAGGATCGCCTCTCCCTCTTCGGGCGCTTCTCGCGCCACCAGGCAACGATCTTCGATCCTCCTGTTGTTGCGGGACTTGCAGGTGGGTCATCCACAAACAACAACGTGCATATCTACAACCAGCAGATTGCGTTTGGCGGTACGTACACGATGACGCCAACCTCGCTGCTGGATGCGCGCATGGGTGTTGGTTGGAATGAGGGCGGCAAGACGCCCTTCGGCCTTGGCCAGCCAAGCCTGCTGATCGCGAATGGCATCACGAATGGGATCCCGACAGATCCGCGTATCGCGCGCATCCTGAATGGGCAGGCGATCGGCGGTTTCTTCCAACTGGGAGCGCAGACTTCAAACCCGCAGTTCCAGAACCCTTTCGTGATCAATCCAAAAATCAACTACACCTTTCTGCATGGCCGGCAGAGCATCAAGGCCGGGTATGAGTACCAGAGCATTGCCACAGACATCGACGACTTCAACCCGGTCTACGGGCAGGACAACTACAGCGGCCAGTACTCTACCGTCGCGGGCTCGCCCAATAACGCCGTCGTGACCCAGGCGCATAATCTGGCGGACTTCTACTTCGGCAACCGCTCAAGCTACCAGCTGAACAACTTCGTCGTGATCGGACTGCGCCAGAAGATGAATGACATATACGTGCAGGACGACATCAAGGTAAAGCCGGAACTGACCATCAACGCCGGCCTCCGCTATGAACTGGTGACACCGCAGTACACGGACGGCAATCACCAGGCGAACTTTGATCCAGCGACGAACACGCTGGTTCAGGCGAAGGATGGTTCTATCTACAATCGGGCCCTGGTGAACATGCCGCTCAACAACCTGGCACCCCGCTTCGGTCTGGCGTACACCGTCACACCGCGTTCAGTCATCCGCTCGGGCTATGGGATCAGCTACACGCAGTTCAACCGTGAGGGCGGGGAAAACCTGCTTGCGTACAACGGCCCTTACATCGTCGGCGCTACGATCAATCAGGTGACGCCCAGTCAAACCAACCAGTGCACGGGTGACACGCAGGATCAGACCCTCTGCTTCAGGACAACACAGCAGGGCTACTCCACAAATCTGGTGCTGCCGTCTGCGTTCAATCCGCTGAAGGTGCAGTCCCGCTACATTCCAAGAAACAACCCGACCGGCTATGTGCAGAGCTTCTTCGCCGGTGTACAGCAGCAGCTGCCCGGGCAGGTCGTTCTGGATATAGCGTATGTGGGCAACCACGGCGTGCACCTGATGGTGCTGGGCGATCAGAACCAGGCGAAACCGCAGGCGATTACGCCCACCTGCACCATCAACGCACCGACAGTGGCGCCCAATCTGCCTACGTACGTCACCTCCGGCTGCGCGTCGCTGCAGGCTCGCCGGCCGATCAACAACTTTGCCGGGATCGAGGTTGCCACCGGGATCGGAAGCGCCAATTACAACGCCCTGCAGGTAAAGCTCGAGAAGCGCTACAGCGGCGGGCTCTACCTTCTCAATTCATTCACATACTCGCGCGGCTTCGATATTGCTTCAGGCCATCTGGAGACCGCGTTCGGCGACAACTCCCGTGTCAATCTCGCCAACCCGAGCGGTGACTACGGCCCGTCGGGTTATGACCAGCCGCTGAACAACACGACCTCGCTGATCTACGATCTGCCCTTTGGCAAGGGCCGCCGTTTTGGAGGTGATGCCAATTATCTGCTGCGTGCAGTTGCGGGAGGCTGGCAGGCAACGGTCATCAACCAGGCCACCAGCGGCCTGCCGGTCAACCTCACCTACAACATCAACTCCAACTTCAGCGTGAGTGATCTGCCCACCTACCGGCCCAACCGCGTCGGTAACCCGTTAGCCGGGACAGCACACGTGAAAACTGCGACTGCGGTGAACGGCTATTTCAATCCGCTTGCAGTGACGCTCCCTACAAGCGCGAGTCCCTTCGGCACATCCTCGCGCAACTCCGTTCGAGGTCCCGGCTTCAACCAATTTGACCTCGGGCTTCATAAGGCCTTCGATCTTGGCTCCGAGAGCCGCAATCTCGACTTCCGTGCCGAGGCTTTCAACCTGCTCAATCACGTCAACTACTACGCGCCGGATGGCAACCGCAGCAACAGCAGCTTCGGATCTATCACGCAGGCTTTCCCCGCGCGCCAACTGCAGCTTGCGCTCAAGCTGCTCTTCTAGGTTCGACAAAATCAGAGAGTGTCCACGTCCCTTTCTTCCAGACGTCGGTCTCGCTTTCAACACACACTGATCTTCCCGATTCCTTTTGAGGAGCGCACCATGTTTGATCGCCGAAAGTTTCTTACCTACGGGGCTGTCGCTGCCGGAAGCAACCTGCTGCTGCGCGAAGGATTGGCACAGCAGACCGGCGCGGCCGCACAGCAGGCCGCACAGACGGCACAGCAGCAGCAAGTGATGGCGAGGCTGAACTCATCCACGCATCAGACCCTGTTTGAGGCCACGCCTGCACATCTCGCAACGGATGGCGGCCCCTTCCATTTCGCCGTTGTCTCCGACACGCATGTCATTGACAGGTTTTACGTGCCTGGATCGGAGAATGGCGTCGAGGACAACGACAGTATTCTTCATGCAAACGAGCGATTCACGAAGGCACGTGACACAGTGAATGGCATTCGTTTCCAGGATGGAACGCGCATCGAGCAGGTCTTCCTGCCGGGCGACGTATTCCACAACTATCCTTCCGGCGATTATAACTTCTACTTCCAAAACGAGACGCGGATGGATATTGCCGCGAAGATCCTGAGCGGCTTTGACGCACCGGTGCACATCGGCTTCGGAAACCACGACTACGATGGAGACCCGAAAACGCATGTCTCGCGTGAAATGTCGCACCGGCTCTTTGACGCAAAGCTGCATACCAGGCCTTACTACGCGGTCGACTACAAGGGCATTCGCTTCGTACACATGAACAACTTCCTTGGTTCAACCTGGGCCCCGGGCAGTACGGCGCGCAACACGGGATCCTTCGGCGAGGAGCAGCTGTTGTGGGCAGAGGCGCAGATGGCCGAGCGGCGGCCGACAGTGCTGTTTGTGCATTATCCGCTCATCACGCAGATGCCTGCAGAGGTTCGTGATTTCGGCCTGTATTCGCTCTTACAGAAACACTCGGAGACGATCCTGCTGGTGGTGGCGGGCCACTGGCACCGGTGGATCGACTTCAGCCGGAAGTACGGGCCACAGCACACAGTGATCGCGGCGACCCGCTACGACCCGAACGCCTTTATGGTCTTCCGGGCAGATGGAAAACGAGGAAGCGTGGAGTGGATGGACAGCGCTCGGGTCCGATGGGCCACGCACTTCAGCGCTCCCTACCAGAGCGCCTGAAGCCGGAGTCTCTAAAGCCTCTTGCTAAAGTCAACGCTCTTTACCAGCGGTAACCCGCAACCACATGAGGTGGCCCGTGCTTTCCTTCGATGATGTCTGTGGAGAGGACGATTTCGACGTTGTCGTCGCCTCCTTTCGGGCTTGCATCCATCCAGCTCTTTAGCGCCTTGCTGTCGGTCATGAAGTCTGCTGCGGCCTCCGTCCCACTCTTGCCGATACCTGCAATCACGAGCACATGCTGCTCCATCTGCGGATCGAAGAAGCGCGCGACAATTGCGTAGTCACGCGTGACGGACAGGGCACTCTGCGCATTATCGAATCTCCATCGCGTACCGGGATGCTCGCTGTCCTGGATCTCGTGCAGCGTCTCGTTGATGGCCACCAGCCGGAAGCGCAGTGAGGAAGCAAGTCTCATCGTCCACATATTGTCGAAGCCGCCGATAAGGATCAGCGGGCCATGGCGGAACTGCTCGATGTTGGTCTCTGCCGCACTTTGGGTGCGGAAGGACATGGTGTTGCGTGCCAGCAGGCTGACAATCTCGCTGTAGCTGATGACATCGCTGACCGGCACCATATCCGACCGGATCATCGAGGCCAGGGCCGTCTGCTGGCCCAGGGGCAGGCTGGCGTAGGTGGCCGGGGAAAGATCCCGCCCATTCATATCAAAGGAGTGGACACCAAGCACAATGGTGGCCTGTTCTTTCGACCGCAATAGCGGGCCCCAGATAAAGGAGAGCCCTGCTTCCTGGTGCCGTCGCTCGAGAAGTGTCGCTGCTCCGCCCAGGATGAGAAGGGAGAGAACGCCGAGAAGCAAGGCGGCCTGGACACGGCGTGACGGGCGAGGCATGGCCGTAAAAGCAAAGCCTGTCAGCGCTGGAGTGCCTGCGGCTTCTACGGAACTCTCGGTGTGTGCCACCGCCATGGGCACAGGCGAATCTAGGATCGCCGGTGGGGGCAATACGACGGCCAGCGGGGCAGCGTGCTCCTCTCCGCGGTGTGAGTCCAGCGGCAGAGCACTATGCGGTGGCAGGAAATGTGGAATATAGGAGCCGAGCGGCAACTCGATCCGTAGTTCCTGCTCATGGTCTAGCGATTGATAATACTGCGCGATACGCTTGCGGATCTCACCGGCGGTCACACGCACAACCGGATCCGTGTTGGTGTCGTAGTCGGCATTGCGGCCGAATACCTCCACGCCAAGGGTCCGCTCCTTCAGGCAGTCGGTCCTGCCCAGCAGCGTTTGCTCCACAACGAAGCGGAGAAAGGCAGGGTAGCGTTTGCTGTTGCGGAAGTGAATGCTGTTTACAAGGCACTCCAGTTGGTGCAAAACAACCTCCGGGCTGTCCAGAGGAGGAAGATGTGCACCATCCTCCTCTTCGGAGGCGGCTCGCGATAGCTGTGTATTCATGTCTTGTTCAGGCCTTCCTGACCGTGCTAAAGATCACCAGGACCGAGCCGCCCGTAGGTCACTTCTAGGCCGACGGAGGTAACGTGTTCAGCGGAGCCAGCGTAGTATACGTCGGATCGACAGGCGTTGAGGAGAGCCGTTTCTCCCCAGTTCTCCAGTAAAAGAAGCCTTTTACCGTAACCCACCTATCCAGGCCATCCGTGCAGGCCTAACGTCTGGCTATTCGAAGCGCTTGCGCCGGTGGGCCCCGCCAGGACACCGGCACAAGATCACAGAGTGCTTCAGCGCCGGTAGGGGAGTGATGGGGCTGTTCCGCCCGTCGGACAAGGAAGGCCGCACACCCCGTGCTGCTCTCCATGCACTCCCGGGTGCCGCGCGCTACTCAGTCAAGTCCTTTGCCGTTAGGACAGAACCGTTGTACGGAGACCACCATGCCGCCCCTGAAACAGCTCAGAAGGTCCCTCCCATCCCTTGCTCTTGCCGTGAGTGCGGTAGGCTCCCTTGTGTCCGCCTCCCACCTGGCATCCGCCCAGAACAACAACTCCATCTTTGGGCCGAACGTGTACATCATGGACCCGTCGATGACGCCGGCTGCGATCGATGCGCAGTTGAATCAGTTGAACGGGGAGGGACAGTTCAGTACAAACCGGTATGCCGTGCTCTTCAAGCCCGGAACATACGGCTCGACTGGCAGTACGGTCGGGGCGCAGGTCGGTTTCTACGAGACGTTGGCTGGTTTGGGGCAGACGCCCGGCCAGGTAACGCTGACCGGTGGCCTGACAGCAGACCAGCTGATCAACGGCAACATGACCCAGAACTTCTGGCGATCGCAGGAGAACCTGACCGAAATTCCGTCAGGCGGTCTCACCAATGGAACTCTCGACTGGGGTGTGTCTCAGGGTGCGTCGTTGCGGCGCTTGAGTATCCAGGGTAAGCTGCAGTACACCAACTCGGGTTCGATCGGTCAGACAAACCCGTGTGCCGAGTCGAGCGGCGGCTTCACGGCGGACACCGTAGTCTCCGGCCAGACGAACGCCTGCTCTCAGCAGCAGTGGTATACCCGCAACAGTGTCCTCACCGGCGGCTTTGCAGGCTTTGTGTGGAACTTCGTCTTTTCCGGCGTGCTGCCGGCAAACACGCCTGCCCAGTCCTATCCCGGCGGCCCGTCCGGCGGTGTGAATGTGACAAACCTGGCGAATACGCCCGTGAGCCGCGAAAAGCCCTTTCTCTACCTTGACGGAAGCGGCAACTACAACATTTTTGTTCCATCCTTGAAGACAAACTCGTCCGGCACCAGCTGGTCTGCAAACACCCCCGGACCGGGCAGCTCGTTGCCGGTGAGCGGCTTCTTCATCGCTACACCGTCCAGCGCACTCGCCGACATCAATACCGCGCTTGCTGCCGGCAAGAGCCTCATTCTGACCCCCGGCATTTACAAATACAACGGCCCGATCAACGTCACGAAAGCGAACACGGTCGTGCTTGGTATGGGCTACGCAACCGTTGTTCCGCAATCAGGTACGCCCGCAATTACAGTTGCCGATGTAGACGGTGTGCAGCTTGCCGGTCTGCTGATTGATGCGGGTCCGGTGAATTCTCCGGTGCTGGTGCAGATGGGCAATGCCGGCGCTGCGAATGGCAGTCACGCTGCCAACCCGGCCTCGCTGAATGATGTGTTCTTCCGCATCGGCGGTGGCACAGCAGGCACGGCAACCACCAGCCTTCAGGTGGACAGCAATGACGTCATTCTGGACAACATATGGGCATGGCGCGCGGATCATGGCAACGCCGGCACCACGGGGTGGACGGTGAACACCGCAGCGCATGGCCTGGTGGTGAACGGTAACAACGTGACCGCGCTTGGGCTCGCGGTGGAGCACTACCAGCAAACGCAGGTGCAGTGGAACGGCAATGGTGGAAAGACGATCTTCTACCAGAGCGAGCTGCCGTACGATCCACCGAGCCAGAGTGCCTGGTCCAGTGGCACAACAAACGGCTATCCGTCGTACGCGGTAGCGCCGTCGGTCTGCACGCACAACGCCTATGGACTGGGCATCTACAGCTTCTTCAACCAGAACGTAAGCATCGTGGAAGACAACGCGATGACGGTACCCAACAATACGGGTATCAGCATCCAGGATGTCGGGTCCGTATTTCTGGGTGGCAGTGGTCAAATCAGTAACGTCATCAACAACACAGGCGGCATCGCAAATGCATCCGTCGCGGGCAAGCTGATTCCAGTGGCCGCGTACGCTGGAAGCGGTACCTGCTCCACCCCCGCAGTTCCAGCCGCTCCGGCAAACCTCGTGGCCACCTACCAGGCACCTGCCGGTTCAGCGGCGACAGGGTCTGTGGCACTCTCCTGGACGGCCAGCAGCACCACGGGTGTGACCTACACCGTATACCGGGCAACAGGCACGGGCGCGGCGGCTGCAATCCAGTCTGGCCTGACCGCAACAAGCTTCACCGACACGACGGTCGCCGCCGGGGCGAGCTACAGCTACTACGTCGTCGCAGTCAACACTGCCGGCAACTCTGCTGCCTCGAATACACAGACGGTAACAACAGGCACCGTGGCGCCGCAGCCACCCACAAACCTCGTTGCGACGGCAGCGTCATCCAGCCAGATCAATCTCTCCTGGACGGCCAGCACAACGCCCGGTGTCTACTATGAGGTGTTTGCGAGCAAGACCGGGCCGCCGGCCATTGCGGAGGCAAACCTGCTCGCGAGTACCGCAGGCACCTCCTATGCCGCGACCGGGCTCACGGCGTCGACGACCTACTACTTCGCAGTCGTTGCAATCGGTTCGACCACGTCCACTCCGGCACGGGCAAGCGCAACCACACAGACGGTGGTTGGGGCGAACCTGGTGGCCATCAACTCCGGTGGAGCCTCCACCTCCGGTTACGTTGCCGACACAGGCTTCAGCGGTGGCGGGATCTACTCGAACAGCACACCTGTGTCTGTTGCCGGTGTGGCCGATGCCGCTCCTGCTGCGGTCTACCAGGACCAGCGTGAAGGTGAGTTCACCTACACCATCACAGGCCTCACCGCGAATACGAGCCGTGTGGTCCTGCTGCACTTTGCCGAACTGTACTTCAGCGCCAAGGGCATGCGTAAGTTCAACGTAAGTGTGAACGGCGCACCCCAGCTCACTGACTTCGACATCGTGGCACAGGCAGGAGCTCCATACAAAGCGGTTGTCGTCCGTGTACCAGCTGTCACCAGTACCACCGGCACCATCGTCGTTCGCTTTACCCGGGGATCAAGTGATCAGCCCGCGGTGAGCGCGATCGCGGTGCAATAAACCCTCAAGGGCGCGCTGCTGAAAAAGTAGCCGCGCGCCCCTGCGTGCCTCCACTCAGGAGGCTCATTTCTGAAAAGAAAGAACGCCGCCTTCATAGATCCAGGCTACCTGTTGTCGAAAGGACTTCCATGAGATACCCCCGCGCGCACGCTCTGACACAGATCCTCTCCTTTGCTCTGTTGCTGGCGGGAGTGTTGCCGTGTGTCGCACAATCTGTGTCGCTCGCACCCTCTAAGCGGGTTGTTATCAACCTGGGTGAGACGCAACCGGCATGGCGCTACATCGCGGCGGATGTGCCGGATGCGCAGTTCGCGTCAACAGATGACACAAAGCCCTTCAATGACGGCGGCAAGGTAAAGAACTGGATCAGTGTGGGCCTGCCCTACTCGGCGGAGCAATACACCACATTCACCAATGAGACCTCGGGCGGCTTCACGGCCAGCAGCAACACGCAGTGGTATCGCAAAAGCTTCACGATGGATCCGAAGTACGCTAACAGCAAAGTTCAGGTGGAGTTTGAGGGCGCACATACCGGCGCGCAGGTGTACATCAACGGCATTTTCGTCCCCGGCACAAGCACGATCAATCCAAAGGCGACGCACGTAGTTGGGTTTCTACCGTTCATCGTGGACCTCACGCCATACCTGCATTTCGACGGCAGTCCAAACCTGCTTGCCGTGCGCACCTCTAAAAACGACTCATCATGGTTCGAAGATCCGAGCTTCTCTGGGGCGTTCCGTTTCGGCCAGGCAGACTCCGGCATCTTCCGGCCGGTGTACATGTACATCACGGACAGGGTTCATATACCGCGCAACACCTACTCCGGCCAGGGAACCTGGGGCACGTATGTGGCGACGGTCTCGGCCAGCGCCGCCTCGGCTGTGATTGACGCTCAGACGAATGTGGTGAATGAGGGAACGGCAGACCAGGCGGTCACGTTGACGACGCAGATCGTGGATGCCAACGGCAACATCGTCGCCAGCACGCAGGACACAAAAACAGTTCCTGCCAATGTGGGGCCGGGGCTGCACCCGCAGCTCTTCGACGAGAGTCTGACGGTGCCGAATCCAATACTCTGGTATCCCAACAACAGCGGGTACGGCAAACCTTACCTGTATAAAGTCCTGCACACCATCAGCATCGGAGGCACCGTGTACGACGCGGTGCAGAGCCCGCTCGGCATCCGTACGATCACCTGGAACAGCGATTTCCCGATCATCAACGGGCATCCGCATTACCTGTGGGGCGGATCCGGACGGTACGACTATCCTGCGCTGGGCACAGCGGTGCCGGAGGAGCAGCAGTGGCGTGACCTGCAGCAACTGGCGCAGGCCGGCGGCAACCTGTGGCGGCCTGGTCACTCGAGTTCGAGCCCTGAGTTCGTGGCCGCGGCCGATGCGCTTGGCATCATGATCGTTCAACCGAGCGGGGATGGAGAGAACGGCTTTGCCGATCCCTGCACTCCCTCATGCAACAAGGGCGCACTCAAGAAAGAGCTGCATCGCGACATGATCATCCGCGATCGCAGCAATCCGTCCATCCTCGCCTGGGAGGCGGATAACGGCATTACGCAGGAGGCCTTTGCGGCCGCTCTGCGCGACCTGGGAACGCTCTGGGACCCTGTCGCACAGCGCGTGCAGGCAGACCGGACGCCCGATCCGCAGAATGGAACCATTCTCGGATGCACGGTGGAGGGCTGCGAGATTGGCCTGAAGAACGACCCCAAAAATGCCGGCCATCCAACCTGGGGAGCCGAGTACTGGGGTGAGGGCAGCGCCCGCGGAGCGTGGGACTATGAACTCGCCTTCTCTGCGCACTTCATGGACAACTGGCATACGAGTGTCGCAAAGCGGGCCTTCGGGATCGTGCAATGGTACTTTGCGGATACACCAGGCGAGAGCAACGTCTTTCTAGAGGGAACGCCCTACGCCCAGACCCGCTCGCTCGGTTCGTCCATGGTGGACCAGAACCGTTTTCCCAAGCTGCTGTACAACGTCTACAAGGCGGCCTGGACGCCGTACTCGATCCAGCCAACTGTCTCGCTGGCGCACCACTGGAACCGGGCCGGCAACGTCCGCGTGAATGCCTTCAGCAACTGCCCATACGTGCGGCTCCTCATCAACAATCAGGTGCAGGGCAGCGACCAGGTGCCGGTGTCTATTTCCACGGGGCCGCTGACCGATTTCTCGCAAAACACCACGCAGATCCCCACACAGGTGCACTGGGATGTGAACTGGGCACCGGGAACGGTGACGGCACAGTGCCTGGACGTAACCCACACGCCCGTGCCGAATGTTCAGGACTCGAAGACGACTGCCGGCGCCCCCGACCACATTGAGCTGTCGGTTGTGCCGGAGGTGGTGCGGCCCGATGGCAGCACCTTTGCGGTAACGGCCAACGGCTCCGATGCCGCGTTCGTCGTTGCCAAGGTGGTGGACTCGAATGGCGTTGTGGTACCGACGGCGACCAACAACATCACCTTCACGGTGAACGGCCCAGGCACCTACGCGGGCGGTACGGAGCAGGTGATGACGCCGGGCAAGCCGGTCGGCTACCACTCGCCCGGTGACCCGGAACTGCAGGCAGAAGCCGGCCTGACAAAAATCGCCATCCGGAGCCAGTTCACCACGGGCACGGTTACGGTGTCGGCAAGCTCACCCGGACTGAACCCCACCGCTGCTTCAACGACCTCCTATGTGATTCAGCCAGTGGCGCAGTTGCAGCCGACGGCGACAGTGCCGGTGATCATCGCGCAGCCAGTAGCGGCATCGGTGACGGTGGGGTACCCGGGCTTCTTTTCGGTGACGGCGTCGGGCGCGGCTCCGCTTGCATTCCAGTGGCGCAGGAACGGCGTGGCGATTGCGGGAGCGAACAGCGCGTCGTACACCACACCGAATACATCTACGGCTGACAACGGCGCCGTGTACTCCGTGGTCGTGTCGAATTCGTTCAATCCTCCAGCCACATCCGCGGGCGCGGCGCTCACCGTGGTCGCGGCTGCTACCCCGGTGATCACGGCACAGCCGACCGCACCCGCAAACGTAGTGGTAGGCCAGACAGTTGCGCTTACCGTGGTGGCAAGTGGATCGCCGACGCTGACGTACCAGTGGTTCAAGAACAACGCGCCGATTGCGGGTGCAACGTCGGCGACGTACAGCACGCCCGTGCTCACCGCGGCCGATGGTGGGTCGGTGTACACGGTGAGTGTGACGAACCCGGTAAACCGGGCGAATCCGCTGTTCTCTAACCCGGTAACGCTGAGCGTGGGAGCTGCGCAGGGTCCGGTGATTACACAGCAGCCGGCGAATGTCGCGGCCCTCCCAGGCCAGCCAGCGACGTTCACGGTCGGCGTCAATGGCTCGACTCCGCTGCAATTCGTCTGGAAGAGAGCGGATGGCACCACCGTGGGGATAAACTCCCCGGCGCTGACCATTCCCGCTGTACAGCCCTCGGATATCGGCACCTATACCGTAACCGTCTCCAACATCGCGAACACAGTCACAAGTGCGCCTGCAACGCTGAGCCTGGCGCCGCCCGGGGTAAACATGGCGCTGGGCAAGGCCGCAAAGGCCAGCTCCACGCAGGATCCGGCAGGGCTCGCGGCCGGCTTCGCCATCGACGGCGATCCTGTCTCGCGCTGGGGCTCTGCGTACACGCCTGTGAACACCGCCGGAGTGGACCCGAACGCCACCGTGGACAATGCGCAATGGTTCCAGGTGGATCTGGGCACCGCGATGCGATTCAACCGCATGGTGCTTCGTTGGGATCCCGCGTATGCCTCCTCGTACAGGATCGACGTGTCGTCCGACGGAACGGCCTTTACGCCCGCCTACACCCAAACCGCCGGCGCCGGCGCGACGGAGGATTTCACCTTCCCGGCCGTAACGGCACGCTATGTGCGCATGCAGGGCGTGACGCGCGCAACGCAGTACGGCTATTCGCTGAATGAGATGGAGATCTACAACGCTCCCGGCTGCGGCGGTGCCAACGAACGCTACAGCAACGCCTCTGTCGCGACCGATGTCATCGACAACCTGAGCTCGCTGCAGTGGAGCCGCACCGAGTACACGCTGACCGCAGCAGGGTCGCAGCTGACCCAGCCTCTGGCCGCGGCGTACTGCGCCAACCTCGGCAAGCGGCTGCCCACGGTGGATGAGGCACTAGCGATCAGCGGGACCAACTCTGCATCCTGCGCCTTTCCGAAGGCGTGGAACACGTGGACATCCACGGTGTACCCGGCCGACACCACGCAGGACTATACAGTTGCATCCACCGGACCGCCGGCAACCCATGGCGTAGCCACGAACCTGCCGGGATGGGCGCTCTGCACCGCCGGTCCGGTGGCAGCTGCGCCTGTCATCACAGCTCAACCTGCAGCTACGACCGTCGCCGCGGGGCAGGCAGCAACCTTTACCGTAGCCGCAACCACAAGCGGCACGGCACCGGTCACCTACGAGTGGCGGAAGAATAACAAGCCGGTAGCGCTCACCGGTTTGCCAAGCTACACCACGCCCAGCACCACGGCCGCAGATAACGGCGCAAGCTTCTCCGTCGTCGTGACAGGAGGCAACGGCCTGACTGCCAGCAGCAATACCGCGGCACTGACCGTTGCCGGCAGTGTCGGCGGTGGAGGAGGCGGAACAGGAGCACCGGTCATCACGGCACAGCCAGCAAATCAGACCGTAGCCGCAGGCGCCGCAGCCACCTTCACCGTGGCAGCCACGGGTACAGGAACGCTGAGCTATCAGTGGCTCCGCGGTACGACCGTCATACCCGGCGCAACCGGCATTGCCTATACGACGCCGGCAACGGTCGCTGCCGATAACGGGGCTCAGTTTTCCGTCATAGTCAGCGCATCGAACAATACTTCGACCACCAGCTCCGCAGCCGTCTTAACGATCGCTGGCACCAGCAACACGGGAGCCGGTGACATCCTGGCCATCCATGCCGGCGGCCCGGCGCTCGGGGGATTCCTTACGGATCAGGACTTTACCGGCGGCGGCGTCGGGGCTGTCTCGGCAAACACCATCAGCACGGCCAATGTCCCCTTTGCGGCCTCTCCGGCGATCTATCAGACCGCGCGGGAGGGCACCTTTACGTACACAATTCCCAACCTTTCTGTAGGGACGCAGTACACGGTCCGCCTCCACTTCGCCGAAACATGGTTCACTGCAAAGCAGCAGCGCGTCTTCAATGTAGCCATCAACGGGACGGTGGCGCTCCCGAACTTTGACATCATCGCCGCCGCCGGTGCGCCGAACACGGCCAATGTGCAGTCGCTCACGGCAACAGCGGTAGCCGTGCCCAATGGCACCGGTGGTCAGATTGTCATCGCCTTTACCCAGGGCCCCGTCGACCAACCAAAAGTAGACGCGATTGAGGTCGCGCCGCTGACACCGGCAGGTCCACCTGTCACACCCGCAACCGGCACCGTACTCCTGTCAATCAATGCGGGAGGTCCGGTGATCAAAAACTTCGTCGCCGATCAGGACTTTACAGGTGGCGGCGTCGGCCAGACTGCGACGCAGCCTATTAAGACGGCCGGCGTTGCCGACGCAACCGATCCAGCGGTGTATCAGAGCGCCCGGGAAGGCGTCTTTCAGTACACCTTTACCGGCCTGATCCCAGATGCGCTGTACGGCATTCGACTGCACTTTGCTGAGACATATTTCACCCAGCCGAAGCAGCGCAGCTTCAACGTCGCGCTGAACGGCACCACGGTGCTGCCCGACTTCGACATCGTTGCGGACAGCGGCGCAAACACGGCCGTAGTGAAAACATTCACACAGGCGGCCAAGGGTGGGCAGATTGTTGTAAGTTTTACCGCCGGCACCGCGAACCAACCCAAGCTGGATGGCATCGAGTTGCTGAGCCCGGCCACGAACAACGGGACCGCACCGGTCATCACAACGCAACCCGCGAATGCCACCGTAGCTGCAGGGGCTGCTGCGACCTTCACTGTGACGGCAAGTGGAGCGGCCCCACTCACGTATCAATGGTCTAAGAACAGTGCGGCCATTGCAGGTGCGACTAGCGCGACCTACACGACGCCGGCCACAACCTCAGCCGACACAGGCAGCACCTTTCAGGTCGCCGTTACCGGCGGCGGTCTGACCACGCCGTCGGCTTCGGCGAAGCTGACGGTGAACGCCAGTACGGGCACCGCACCCACCATCACAACGTCACCCGCAAGCCAGACCGTGACCATTGGGCGCACAGCCCAGTTCCATGTGATCGCCAACAGCTCCGGCGCGCTCACCTACCAGTGGTCGCGCAACGGTACGCCGATCCCGGGTGCCACCGCCGCCACGTACACAACACCAGGTACCGCGGCATCGGACGGCGGTGCCACGTATAGCGTGGTGGCCTACGCCGCGGGTGTGCCCTCGACACCCTCGGCGAACGCGGTTCTCACCGTGAACGATGCCAATCCCTCGGTGGCGACCTATGCCCGGGCAATCGGGACGGACCTCAATAACAACACCAACGGGACTTATCGCGACGATCAGATCTTTGTGGAGGTACTGGGCAGCGATCCCGCAAACGGCGGAGCGCTCTCCTGGGTCGGCGCGGACGGCACCGTGCACGCGGCCAGCGTGGCCGACAATGCGGCCGCTAACCATCTCACCGGCCCTGACGGCAAGAGCTATCCCGCCTATGCATTCACGCTTGCACAGAGCAAGCTGCTGAAGCTGCCCGTCTTTGGCTCGGGAAGGGTGTACATCTCGCTCGGCAGCCCCATGTACATGCCGGTCACGCCGGCGGCACCGGGCGGCCAGCTCGGCTATGCAGGACCCAACCCGCAGAACGCGACCGACCCAAACACGAACACGCACTTCGACTGGTACGAGTTCACCTCAGGCCTGAACGCGGATGGCACGCCCAACATCTACATCAACACCACACAGGTGGATCAATTTGGCCTGCCGCTGCTGCTGGATGTATGGGATGCGACCGCTGAGATCAATGTGGGTGGCGTCGTGAGCAAACACGGCCAGACGGGTATACAAGAGTCTGTGGCAGCCATCGATGCGGAGTATGCCGCGGAGACGCCGGCTGCCTTCCATCTGACATCGGTATCTGACCTGCGGATTCCGGCTCCGGCGAAGGACACATTTGTCACGGGCGGTGCGAATGCCGCCTATTTCGACAATTATGTGAACTCCATGTGGACTTACTTCGCAACCAATCCCTTGACGCTCACGCTGAACAATGGGAGCCGCCAGTTCACCGGAAATACGACGGCCTCCGCATTCGTATTCACAGAGAAGAACCTGAACAACGGCGCCTATATCGGCGGCAACTACACGGTCGGCAAGCCGACCACACCGCAGATTTTGGCGTGCGACGGCGTCTTCAACAACGACGGGAACAACGGCAACGGAGGTCCGCAGGCCGGAGGAACCCTGGCGATCGAGGTGCAGCTCTGTGCCGCGTTCAACCGTCACGTGGTTCAAACCCCCGCACAATGGACGGCGCCCGCAACCTTCTATCTTGCGGCACCCGCGAACTTCTACGCCCAGTTCTGGCACAAGCACAGCGTGGGAGGCCTTGCCTACGGCTTTCCCTACGATGACGCGAGCGGCTTCAGCTCTACGATCCAGTCCTCACACACGCAGCACATGGCATTCGGCATAGGCTGGTAAGGCCCTGAAGTGCCAGCACGAGCACCATCACTTGCCGATGCAGAACGTAGAGAAGTGCCCATAGTCTAGCGAACCACATACATTCAAAGCGCAATGCGAGGCACTGTGGTCAAAGCCGTGGACAACAAAGGTCCTTCCACCCTTTCACATAGCTGAGGTTCCACATAACTTAGAAGCAAAGCTGCTCTGCATAAAAATGGGTGATCCCGAGTTCACAACTCGGTAGCTAATCCGGCGTGAGAACGTTCGGGTCTTCAGCTTCCGACTATGCTCTTTACGGCGACCTGTCCCGGCGTGCGGGTGACTCAGAATGTCTGCGTATTCTGTCTCGTCGGTCTGAATGCCCTCCCGCATTGCGGGCAGCTTATTTCATTCATGGCGATTCCTATCCTGGAACGAGCTCGATCCTTAACGGCCTGAGCGCGTCTGAACATGTTGGACTGGTTCACTGCCAAGCTGAGGCGGGAGACGATCCAAATCCTGAGTGCCGGGTATAAGGAAGCAGCTTCGGATGCTGTAAGAGTTCTCTTCCGGATACCGTCGTCGTTCAAACCAGTCGCTCGATTTCGTTCTCTGCTGCTCTGTGTAAAGCGTCTAGATAATCTCTGTGCGAGACGCCTTCCAAGCCTTTCTCGGACGCTGATTTCTCCCGAAGATCACGAAAGATTGTCCTCAACGTCTGTGGCGCTAAGAGAACTTGTGCACCCGGTACACTCTTGCCCTTCGTGGCATCAGTCTTGGCCTCTGCTTTGGCACCCTCAACATAGAAGTCTGCAAGAGCTAAGGCCTGGGCCTCTGTCTTCAATGGCTCTAGTACGACGGAGTTCTGTAAGCGTCCCGCGAAAGCAGGCAGCATACCAAAGTAGCGTCTCTTCGCCTCCGTCGTTAATGCGACGAGCATGAACAGATGCTTAGGTAGAGAATCCACAAGAGCTCGGATTGCTGATAGGTAACGGAGAACCAGTTGTTTGGAGACTGAGTAGTCCTGCTTCTCTAGCTCGTCGAGTAACAGGAAGACACCACGAAGAAGATTCAATTTAGCGCAAACAATGACCATATCGCGAAGAGCTTGCGTCTTTGCCTCTACAGTATCCAGGCGTAGCTGCACTCCAAGCATATCGCTCTTCCTTGGGCAAACTAGATAGGGCGCTGGAAAGGCGCCGAATAAGACCGGCGTCACTAAACTCTTGGAAAATGCGTCGGATTATGCCATCAAAACTCTGCTCCGGATCAGGGTAGTAGCGGATGATGTAAAGTCTTTAGCATCGCTATAGAGCTCCTGGAGTTCATGTTTAAAGTAGGTGAGAAGGTTTGTATTTCCGACCCATTGCGTCCCTTCAATCACGAGTACTTGTGACACAGCGTCACGATCAAAGGAGGTCAGAGCCTGAACGATCTTCGTTTCTGCATCTGTCTCGAGGTGAGGGTGGCCGGCGGGAGCGCCCGCAGGTGGGAAGGGATTGATTGAGAACCCAAAGTGACTGTAGAGCGATGCCTTCGGTGCTGCTTGACTCGCTGCACGCCTACTCTGGACCAGTTCTCTAAGTGTGCTCATGAAGGCCTCTTCAGGCGAAGACTCGCGCTGCTTTTCCCAGGAAGAAGGAGTCGCCCTCGTACAGGGAGACCTGTCTGATCGAAATCTCATTGCGGCTGAACTCAGACGTGCAGAAAGCATTTTTTGCAAACCGCGTATCCGGCGTTGACCCTTCTACATAGCGTTCAAGAAGCTTTTGCACACGGGACTCTTCCAAAGCCTGTCGACTCCAGAGAGGGTGTATTCCATGCTTCTTGGCCAGCGATTCGAGCCATTGGCCACTTGCGATGTAGACGCCCTCGAAGCGAGCGTGTTCGAGGTACGTCTCGTACGCAATCGGGCCGAAGTCTTCGGGGACTGGTCGGCTGGGTGTTGGGTATAGTCCGTCGTTGTTGATTTCAAGGGCACACCCGCTCATCTCCGCAAAGCAGATGTAGCCCGGTGCTGCAGCAACTCGGATCGCCAAGTTCGCAAGCTTCTCTCCCTGCCCTACTTTCAATGACCCCACGAGCAACTGCATTGCTTCACTTGAGCACAGATATTGTCCATAGCTCGCAAAGTCATTCTGCCGTAGGGCATTCCACAACTCATCTAGACGCTCAGTTGCTGTGAGTACGCCCTGCTGATAAGTAACAAGCCTCGAAGCTACAAGGAATCCGCGGTACTCCTGCACCTTTCGCTCATGCGTGAAGTGAAAGAGTGACATGATGTCAGCTGTTGTAGTCGTCCGATTGATAGCGAGTTGCTGAACAAGATGGAGAAGCGTTGCTGGACTCACCTTGTAAGCAGGTACGAGCTGCCTCTGCTCGGTGGGTGCAGAATTGGGCTTGTCGGCGCCGATTAGAGCGTCACTTTGATTGTTGTCGTTCTTTTGTGATTCCTGATTCCCCAGATCAGGTAAAGCAATGTTGGGGGAATCGACTGGCGGTGCTTGTGTGTCGAGTTCCGGGGTGAGAGCGATGGTTGCCTCTGAAGGAGCAGCGAAAAAGCCTATGGCTGGTTCTGGTTGCTCCTTTGTTTCACCGGATTCAGCTGTTTCAATGTGTTTGCCCCCTTCGAGGAGGGCGTCCATGCCAGGTTCGGCCGGGTCATCCTGCGGTGAAGTTCTATCGCTCTTGCTGTTCGTTCGCTGAGCGCTCACCCATAAAAGATCCTCGTTAGCGTGATAGGGTGTCCAGTTCAACTGTTCCCCCATTGCCAGCACTGCCAAGGTGTGTTGCCCGCTCCGAATCCTGCATGACCCAAATGCGACTGCGAGTTCCCAAAGGATGTCCGCGAGAGATACATGCAGAAGTTTCGGCTAAATGGATTGAAAACTGTGCCGCTCAGGACCGTTTCGCTGAAGTCTTCCAACTGGGCGGCTCGGTAAAACGCGACTTCCATCCCTTCTGACAGGCACATTCTGGCTAGGCCCTGATCGCTCGTCATCAGGACAACGCGATGTCCGGGACTGCTTGCGTGTAAGTGCTGCAGTGCGGTTTCGAAGATGAGACGGTCTGCAAAACCCTGTTGGACAACTTGAAGACTTAGCGCCTTGTGTTCGTTATCGCTGTCGTTCTGCATGATTCCGCGAAGCGGATCAGCGC
>CAXTSF010000023.1:19973-22754 GCA_964246865.1 uncultured Terriglobus sp. | reverse complement strand
TCGGCGATGCCGATGGCCGGATGCGTGTCGTTGAGTTGCACGGTCCATTTTGTATCGAAATCGTTGACTGTGGGCCGCTGAAAGAGGTGAAGCCGAATCATGTCCTGCAGCGAGCATGAGGTGAAAAAGTACTGCTGCATGAGACGAAGCCGCTTGCCGTTATCCGACTCGTCGTTTGGGTAGAGCACTTTGGAAATCGTCTCCGATTCCATCTTGCTGCGAACGGCTCCAATATAGTCACCCGTGTTGAATGCGGCGAAATCGAAGGAGTCCACGGCTTCGGCCTTCCAAAGGCGCAGGCGATTGACGGTCGCATTGCGAAAGCCTGGAATGGGCGTGTCATAGGGAACGCCCATCACGATGTGGTCAGGAATCCAGCGCCAGGTTGTCGCGCCGTTCTCGTCACGCTGTGCCTCGGAGCGCCCACCAAACTGGACCTGACACGAGGCATCGGAGACAGGCATCTCCCATGGATTGCCGAACTGCAGCCACTTGTCCGAGTGCTCAATCTGCCAGCCGTCCCGGAGCTCCTGACGGAAGATGCCAAACTCATACCGCAAACCATAGCCGATCGCCGGCACGCCGAGAGTGGCCATGGAATCCATGTAGCAGGCAGCCAGGCGACCAAGCCCACCGTTACCGAGGCCAGGCTCGGGTTCCTGGTCGGCGAGTGTTTTCAGGTTGAGGCCCAGGCCTTCGAGAGCTTCGGAGCACCGCTCTGTCAGTCCCAGGTTCATAAGATCGTTCATCAGGTGAGGTCCCAGCAGAAATTCTGCTGAGAGATAGCTGACTACCCGCACATCGCGTTCACGGTAGGACTGAATGGTGTGAATCCAGTCGTCCATCACCAGGTCGCGGATGGTGTGCGCAAGTGCGTGATAGCGCTCCATATCCGTGGACATGTCGAGAAGCCGGCCGACGGTCCGTGTGAGGTGATTTAAAAAGGAGGCCTGGAGCGCGTCCACGGACATGCGTGATTCGACTCCGTCCGCGATAGCTTGCTGCGTCATGCTCATGAGAAACCTGTCCTTTTGCGCGGTACCCTTCCTGGGCTGCCTGCGCCTCTCGATAGCAGAATACCTTCTGGCGCGCCGGGTTCCGGCATAGCGCACTTTCTTCGTTGTGCGCAAGAAGCACTTGCATGGAGAGCCAGAGCCTCATGCGGAGCATGGCAAAGCGATTTATGAGCAGCGCTGCATCTCACGGCCAGGTCGCTTTGTGAGGAACTCGTGAATATGCGAGCCGGGTCTTATTGACGCCGTCGTACGTCAAACCGATGCGTATTATTGGAGAATGTTTATGGTTCTTAAGGAGTTAAGGTTGGGTGGATGGCGCGGCGTCATTGCCCTTTCCCTGGCCCTGCTCTTCAGTAGTGCCGTATCTGGGCAGACCGTCCTCAGCCTGCATGAGGCGATAGACCGAGCCCTGCACGGGCCTGCTGCAAGCCTGTATGCCGCACAGGTGGACGAGGCCCGAGGGAGCGTGCGACAGGCCGGACTGAGACCAAATCCGCTGCTGTATCTCTCCTCCGAGGATTTGCGGCCGTGGAATAACCAGTTCTCGTTTGCCAACAATACGGAGGATTTCGGCTATGTGGGTCAGACGATCGAAGTCGGCGGAAAACGGGGCAGGCGCATCGATCTCGCAAGCGCCCGGGTCCGCTACACGGAGGCGCAGCAGGCACTGCGGCTGCAACAGCTGGCAATTCAGGTGGCTGGCAGTTATTGGGGTGCAGAAGCGGGACAGAGAATCGTGACGTTCTTGCGGCAGGACCTTGCCGCGATGGACGATCTGGTGCAGTACAACAAAAGCCGTGTCGACGCAGGTGCGATGCGGGGCATTGACCTGATGCGCATGCAGATTGAGCGGGATCGCGTCCTGCTGACGCTGCGAGCGGCGGAGCGCGACAGCTCCCTGGCGCGTGTCGAGCTGCTGAAGCTCATCGGCGGTGCGCCGGCGGCGGAAGTGCAGCTTACGGACAGGATCGAGGATATCGTGGCGGTCGAGCCCGTGTCGCTGGATGTGGCTCTGGAGCGGCGGGCGGATGTCCGTTCTGCCCGCGAGGCGATCGCTGCATCGCAGGCCGACCTGCGACTGCAGACGGCAAACCGGTTACCCGATCCGAATCTCCTGCTGGGTTACAAACGAAACAGCGGCTTCGACACGGGATACGGCTCGCTGCAGCTGCCGCTGCCGTTCAGTAACCGGAATCAAGGTGAGATTGCGCGGGCGCGGGCGAGTGTGACTGTGGCTCAGGCCTCGCTGCAACTGGTGCAGCAGCAGGTGCGTGCTGATTTGGAAGCGGCGCAGCAGTACTACGGGCGCGAGCGCGAACTGGTGCAACAGACTTTGCCGGAGATGCGGGAGCGGGCACGGACAAACCTGCAGGTGCTGACGGAGGCCTATCGCGCAGGTGGTGTGGACCTGCTTCGCTATCTGGATGCGGAGCGGACGGAAATTGATGTGGAGGTAAATGCCTTGCGTACATTGACGGAGTTTCATCAGAGCGTATTGCGTCTGCAGCAGGCCTACGGGGTGCAGCCATGAGGCGGATACGCGACTGCGTAACACTGCTGGGCCTCACGCTACTCTTGTGCGGTTGCAACAGTGACTCGAGCGGGAAGAGCGGTGCAGAGAAACAGTCCAAAGGTGGATCCGGCGGCAAGGGTGGTTCCGATAGCAACAGCGGTTCCGGTAGCAAGAGCGGATCGAGCAAAAGTGGTTCTGATAGTAAGAGCAGCGGGTCCGACACCAGTGGAAGCGGTAGTGGGGGCAGCGCGA
>CAXTSF010000023.1:10704-19963 GCA_964246865.1 uncultured Terriglobus sp. | reverse complement strand
AGAGCGATCAGGGTCAGACGCCCACGGACAGCGTAAAGATCACAGCCGAGGATCAGAAGAAGGGCGGCATCACCGTCGCGCAAGTTGATGTGCGCCAGATGCCGCAGACGCTTTCTGTCGCGGGCCAGGTCGCCATGGACGAGAAGCATACGGATCACATCGGCGCCGTTATTGACGGACGCATCGAGAGGGTGTTCGTCCTGCCTGGAGACACCGTGCGCGCGGGGCAGATGCTGGCAACGCTGCACAGCCACGCTGTGCACGAGACAGTCAGCGCCTTGACACAGGCCTTTGCTGCGGTGCAACGGCAGCAGGGCGCACTCAGTTTTGCGACACAGAATCGCGACCGGTATGCGCACCTGTACGGCATACAGGCGGCCTCGCTCGAGGAGTCCCAGAGGGCGGAGCAGCAGGTGGAACAGTCGAAACAGGATCTAATCACGGCCGAGGCCAACGTGCGGATGGAGCGCGAACACCTGTCGGAGCTGCTGCAGGTGAAGCCTGAGTCTCTTCAGCCGGGGACGTTGTACACGCATGAGCTGATTCCCGTGCGCGCGGTCTCCGCGGGATCCGTGATTACACGAGATGTCACACCGGGTCAGGTCGTCAACACGGGTACCCAAACGTTTACCGTTTCGAATCTTTCGACAGTATGGGTGAATGCAGCTGTGAACGAGAAGGACCTACCGATGGTCCGTATCGGCAAGGGTGCTCAGGTCACGACGCAGGGTTATGGCGAGCGTCCATTCCCGGGCCGGGTGCAGATGCTCGGGACCACGCTGGATCCGCAGACCCGCACGGTGCCGGTGAGAGTAGCTGTCGCAAATCCTGGTACGAAGCTGCGGCCGGGCATGTTCGCGACGGTTGCCATCGAGGAAGACGCAACGAGAAAGGCAATCTTTGTCCCTGAGAATGCGCTGCAGGATGTGAATGGTTTGCGCGTCGTGTTTGTCACCTCCGATGGCACTAGCTTTCAAGTGCGCGCCGTAAAACAAGGCACCCAGACACAAGGGCGGGTCGAGATTCTGGAGGGCCTGCAGCCCGGCGACCATGTCGTGGTGCAGGGTGCATTCATGGTGAAAAGCGAGCTGCTCAAAGGCAGTGTGGGCGAGGGTTGAGGCGTGCGTCGAGCGATTGGCTTTCTTCTGGATAATCGGTGGCTGGTGCTCGGCCTGCTGCTTGGACTTATCACCGGTGGACTGGCGGTGATGTTGCAGCTGCCGCTCGAAGCTTTCCCAGACTTGACAAACAATCAGGTGGTGGTGACGGTGCAGGCGACCGGCATGTCGCCGGTTGAGGTCGAGCAGCTCGTGACCTTTCCCATAGAAACGTCGATGATGGGTCTGCCGAAGCTGCAGATGGTGCGCTCGACCTCAAAGCTGGATCTGTCGATGGTCACCATGATCTTCGATGACTCTATGAACCGCTACCTGGTCCGGCAGCTGGTGGCGGAGAGGATCAATCAGGTGCAGGGCCGGATTCCCATGGGTCTGCAGGTCACCATGAATCCCATGTCGACGGCTTTCGGCGAGGTCTACCAGTACACCATGCAGTCGCCTCACATGTCCCTGATGGATGAGAAGACACTGCACGACTGGACAGTGCGTTATGCGCTGCTGACTGTGCCCGGTGTGAGTGAGATCAACTCCTGGGGTGGCGAGACCAAGCAGTACACGATCGAGGTCGACCCTGAATCGCTGCGGCGTTACAACCTGACACTGCATGATGTGACGACGGCCGTTACGAATAACAATGCGAACTTTGGCGGCAGCTATATTGAGCACGCCGAGCAGCAATACACCGTTCGGGGTGTTGGGCGGGCGCTCTCCGTGGGCGATCTGGGGAACATTGTGGTGAGCACAACCGGCGGCGTGCCGGTGCTGCTGAACCAAGTGGCACAGATCCAGCCGCGCCCGCTGCTGCGGCACGGGGCCATTATGCACGATGGCAACGGCGAAACGGTCAGCGGCATGGTCATCATCCTGCGCGGTGAGAACGGGCAGAAGATCATTCGCGAGATCAAAGCAAAAATCGACAGCCTAAAGCTGCCGAACGGCGCAAAGATCATGCCCTTCTATGACCAGAGCGATGTCATCAACGCAACGACGCACACAGTAAAGGAGAACCTGCTGGAGGCTGCGGTGCTGGTGATCGCGATCCTGCTGATCTTCCTCGGCGACTGGCGTGCTGCCCTGGTGGTGGCCGTTACGATCCCGTTGTCGCTTCTTTTTGGATTTCTCGGGATGGGCATCTTTGGCATCTCGGTAAACCTGATGAGTCTGGGCGCGATCGATTTTGGCACCATCGTGGATGGCTCGGTGGTGATGGTCGAAAACTGCATGCACCGGCTGGAGACCAGCAAGGACCACGATGAAAGCGAGGGCGCGGGTCCACAGACCGAGGACGCTGACGCAGATCCCGATGAGAAGCGCAGAGGCTCGAACAAGCGATTGCTGGAGATCATCCGGGAGGGGGCGAGCGAGGTCGCACGGCCGATCATCTTCGGTGTGCTGATTATCATTTCGGTCTATCTGCCGATCCTGACACTGCAGAGTCTGGAAGGGCGCATGTTCCGGCCCATGGCCGTTACCGTAGTCTCCGCGCTGGTTGGCTCACTTCTGCTGGCACTCTTTGTTGTACCGACGCTGTGCACGCTGGCTTTGCGGCATCGGGCCCGCGTAATTGCTGAAGATAAAGGCAAAGAGCCGAAGCAGAACTGGTTCAACCGCTTGCGCGAGCGCTATGTTGGCAGCCTGAGGAGGGCGGAGAGTCATCGAAAGCTGATCCTCTCCGTCGCGATCGCCATGATTGTCGTCGCGCTTGGTTCGCTGTTCTTTATCGGAACAGAGTTTATGCCGAAGCTGGACGAGGGATCGATGGTGATCACATCGAAGAAGTTGCCAGGCATATCGCTGACGGAATCGGTGAAGATCGGCAAGGAGATTGAAAGGACGATCCGCAGCTTTCCGGAGGTGACCAGCGTTGTGACCAAGCTGGGCCGGCCGGATTTGGCGACAGAGGCGATGGGGGAGTACGAGTCGGACTCGTACATCTCCTATACAAAGAAGATGACGGACGCAAGTCCAAAGAAGAAGCAGGACCTTTCGGATCGAATCGAAACCGCGCTCTCAAAGATCCCGGGTGTCAGCTACGAGTTCACGCAGCCGATGCAGATGCGCATGGATGAGACCATTACAGGCACGCGAGGCGACGCCGCCCTGAAGATCTTCGGGGACGACCTGGACACGCTTGAGCGGCTCGGCAGGCAGGCGCGCAGCATCATCGGCGGGGTAAAGGGTGCCTCCGAGACACAGATGGAGCTGATCTCCGGCGCGGAGGAGCTGCAGGTGCGCGTCGACCGTGCCGCTGCAGCTCGCTACGGCGTGAACGTGAGCGATGTGCAGGAGGTCATCGAGAATCTCTACGGCAGCAAGCAGGTTGCGGAGATGATCGAAGGGGAGCAGCGCTTTCCGATCGCGCTTCGTCTTCCCGCCAACCTTCGGAACGATCCGGAACACCTGCGTTCCCTGCAGATGAAGACGCCGCAGGGTGAGCTCGTGCGGCTGGACCAGGTGGCCGAAATCCGGCAGGTACGCGGCCCCATTCTGATCAATCGGGAGCAGGCGCACCGCCGGGTGGTCGTCATGACCAATGTGAGCGGGCGGGATCTGGGCGGCTTTGTGACAGAAGCGGAAAAGGCAGGGGACCAGCAGATGCAGCTGCCGGCGGGCTACCGGTTGGAGTGGGGCGGCCAGTACGAAAACCAGAAGCGGGCACAGGCACGCCTTCTGATCGTCTTCCCGATCTCGCTGATGATCATCGCAGGTCTGCTGTATGCGACCTTCCGAAACGCAAAACAGATGGCGCTCATTCTGCTGATTGTGCCGCTCGCACTTGTGGGCGGTATTGCCGCGCTGTGGATTCGCGGCATCAATCTGAATCTGTCCGCAAGCGTTGGTTTCATTGCGCTCTTTGGGATTGCGGTTCTGAATGGGGTCGTGATGATCAGCCACATCAACTCGCTACGAGAGGGAGGCATGGACACGGACGAGGCAGTGTTGAGCGGGGCGTCTGACCGCTTGCGGCCGGTCCTGATTACCGCGCTGGTGGCGAGTCTTGGGTTCATTCCGATGGCGCTTTCAACGTCTCGCGGGGCAGAGGTACAGCGTCCGCTGGCCACCGTGGTAATTGGCGGCCTGGTGACGGCGACGGTGCTCACGCTGTATGTGCTGCCGTTGCTTTATACACGTTTCCTGCCCGGAGATACGAAGAGGCGGAAGGAAGTACCCTCCCATGCGCCAGAGCAGACGACCGCGCTTGTGCTCTCGCACCATGGCTAACGGAGCGCCAGGACAAAAGGAAAAGGCCACCTGCCCGGTGGCCTTTTCCATTTGTATAAGATGGAGCACCGAATGGGATTTGAACCCATGAATACTGGTTTTGCAGACCAGCGCGTTAGCCACTTCGCCATCGGTGCGTATGCGGCGTCCTATCCCGCCGCTGCTCAGCCTTACTGCGGTTGGCTGGTTGTGCGGAGGTAAGGCTTTACCGTTTTGTAGCCCGGAAAGGTTTTGTCCGCCTCATCATTCGATACAGCCGCTGTGATGATTACGTCGTCCCCCTGCTTCCAGTTTGCAGGTGTGGCCACCTTGTGCTTTGTCGTCAGCTGCATGGAATCCAGCACGCGCAGAATCTCGTCAAAGTTGCGGCCCGTGGTCATGGGATAGGCGAGTGTCAGCTTGATGCGCTTGTCCGGGCCAATGACGAAGACGGTACGCACAGGTGCGTTGTTCGCCGGGGTCCGGCCTTCCGAGGTGTTGCCGTCCTCCGCCGGAAGCATGTCGTACAGCTTCGCGACCTTCAACTCGGGGTCGCCGATCATGGGATAGTTGACCTTGGCACCACTGACATCCTCGATGTCGCGCGACCAAGTTTCATGGCTGCTGACTGGATCTACGCTCAGGCCGATCACCTTCGCGCCGCGCTGAGCGAACTGCGTCTCCAGGTTTGCGACTGCCCCAAGCTCCGTCGTGCATACCGGAGTGAAGTCCTTGGGGTGGGAGAAGAAAACTGCCCAGCTGCCGTCGATCCACTCGTGAAAGTGAATAGGACCCTGAGTGGTATCAGCAGTGAAATCTGGTGCGATATCGTTGATGCGGAGCGACATGCTTGTCTGTCCTTCGAGGGAGATGTCCGTTTACGTATCTGATGCAGTAAGAAGCCTGCCGGCGCGAAGCGCTGCAGCGGCCACATGCGAAGCTTGAGGTAACTTGCCTCAGGCTTTCCAGGAGCCGAGCAGCGTACAAAGGCCACAACGTAGGTCTTTGCTTCGGATCCTGGTCGATATCCTGCTCATAGCGAAACCTTAGCCGTAGTGAAGAGTGAAGTCAATCCTGGTGGAGGGTGAGCTGATCAGAGGCGCACTTGTGCATTCTGCTAGTAGGGTGTGGATGTGGGGGGCATGATGCAGTCTGTAGTTTTGCTGATGATTGGCTTGCTTGTCGGTGCCTTGTCGGGCGTGATCGGCATCGGCGGGGGTGTACTGATCGTACCGGCGCTGGTCTACCTGTTCGGTATGACGCAGCACCGTGCCCAGGGAACCTCGCTGGCAGCCCTGCTGGCACCGGTGGGTGCGCTGGCATATCTGCAATACCGCAGGGCCGGGGGCGTCGATCACCGGGTGGCGGCATGGATTGCCGCTGGGTTCCTGATAGGGGGTTGGTTTGGTGGAGGCTGGGCGCAGCACATCTCCGAGCTGTGGTTGCGAAGGGGCTTTGGTGCTCTCATGCTGGGAATCGGCATCAAGCTGATGCTGTAGACCGCTATTCGCCGGGAAAGCCGGTGACCTCCAACAACAGCGCATCTCCGCCGTGCAGTGCCAGGTGTTTTGGCGAGCAGAGTGTGAGCACTCCCGAGTCTGAGGTCATATGGGTTTCGTCGCCAAATCCGTACAGGCCGCGAGCGGAGGTGGAGAACGGCCCCACTGCGCGCGCGAGCATCGCGGAGGAGCCTGGGAGGGGGACCGGCTGGCTGTATACGCCGTGGAAGTCCGCAGATCCCACCTTCTGCATCGTTCTGTTGTAGACGTCCCCGGCCCAGCCTGCGCGATAGACCTCGTCGCCGCCAATCTGGCGTGTCGTCCAGTTTGCGGCAGAAGGATTGCCCCGGTCAGCGGGAGCCGAGACAGGAGCGGCTGTCTCGGCTACCTCGGCATAGGTGGCGATCGCACGCACGGCAAAGACAGCAGGCCGGTTGTCCTTGCCAAGCTCGAGGGATGTGAAACGCATCTGCAAGGTACTCTGGCCTGCTGCTGTCGCGCTGTCCTCTGAGCGAACGACGGTGCCAAGAATGCGCGCATGTGCGTCGAGAACACGGTTAGCACCGGCCGGCACCGGCTGCGTGAGCTCCAGGATGACAGGCGAGCCGGCTTTGGCTTTGCCGGCGCTGATGGTGCGCATGAGCGTGACAGGGAGCCACAGCCCTCTCGGCACCTCGCCCAGCGGGAGCCACCTGTTCTCCACCTGAGACGCGGGCGTGCTGAGTGACAGCAGGCACAACATCACTTTCGCAGAACTACCTGCACGACTCCCCATCTGCAGTTGGATGCGGGCGGCACGCGTCTGCGGAGCAAGGCTCGCCTGCGGATCAATCCATGCTCGCCGCGTACGGCGAGGCGCACTGCCGATGGGGCAACTGCACCGGTTATGCGGGACCAATCCGCCGGGTTTCCACATCGTGTTCGAAGGCGAAGTGAATGAAAGCATGGCGGTTCACGACGGGTGATGAAAACAGGGCAGTCTCTGCTGCATCGTATTCGCTTTCTGTTCGAGGTTGCCAAGGCAGGTGCGGCTTCGTAGTCTCGGAAAGTCCAAGCCGGCCCGCAGGGGCGATCGCCGGTTTCAGAAGCTCATAAAGCAGAACGTTCCCATGGTGTCCGGCAAGGCCGGAGCGTACCAGTGCGTCTGTATGAAGAGCGGTTGACCTGGCATGAACATAAGCAGTCAGCTGCGTTCGATCTGCACACAGGATGTGCAATGAAAGGCAAGTATGCGTCCGAAGAAGGTAATTCTGTGTGTCGATGACAATGAGCAGACCCTCGCCGTCCGGCGATTTTTATTGGAGACGCGAGGCTATCGTGTGGTCTGTGCCACAAGTGCCTATGAGGCGCTCGAGCATCTGGCAAAATCTCCGCAAGGCTCGGTGGATCTGCTGCTCACTGATCTGCTGATGCCGCAGATGGACGGTGTGGAGTTAGTCCGGCGCGCGAAGGAATTGCAGCCGAGCCTGCCGACGTTGCTGGTGTCGGGCACGGTGGGCGCACCGGAGAGAGGTGCCGGTGCGGATGCATTTCTACCCAAAGGGGCGAGTTCGCCGATCGAACTGCTGGACCGTGTGCGAGCCATGGTGGCGCGCAAACGCGGGCCGCGGAAGTCCTGCGAAGGAGTCTCCCTGGGCAGCAATGAGGTCACAGCGGTCTCTCAAGCGATGAGTCTCGCGCAACTGTAGCAACAGGTCAGACGTGCATCGACTTTGTATGCAGGCGTAGACTGGCCATCGAACAAGGAGACAACATGCCAGCAGCAACTCGCCGGGAATTTCTCAGCGGTGCCGCCGCAGCGGCCGGAGCCTTTGCAATCCTCGGACCGGCGGCCTGGGCGCAGCAGCAGGAGGACCGCCTGGCGAAGATGCGCGCCGCCGGTGCAACGGCGAAGATCACCTCGAAGCTGCTGCGCCGGAATATTTACGTCTTGCAAGGCTCAGGCGGAAACATAGCCATGTACGCCGGCGCAAAGGCGAAGCTGGTTGTCGACTCAGGATTCTCGACGTCGCGGCCGCAGATCTCAGAGGCGATCGCTGCAGTAGGCGCGGCTCCAGTGTCTCAGCTGATCAACACGCACTGGCATTTCGATCACACGGACGGCAACGAGTGGATGCATACAGCCGGGGCATCCATCCTCGCGCATGAAAATACGCGAAAGCGGCTCTCCACGGCGACTCGGATAGAAGCCCTGGGCATCACCGTCCCGCCTGCACCTGCGGCTGCACTGCCAACAGTGCTGGTGCAGGATGCGAAGACGGTGCGGCTGGACGACACCTCGCTCGATCTGAAGCACTACCCACCGGCACATACCGACGGAGATCTCTCCATCCACTTCGCCGAAGCGAACGTTTTTCACACGGGCGATACCTGGTTCAACAAGTCCTACCCGTTCATCGATACGTCCACGGGCGGCAGCATTGACGGCATGATTACCGCCGCCCGTACCACTCTTGCGAGCGTCGATGCGGACACAATCATCATCCCGGGACATGGCCCCGTTGGCACGAAAGCAGAGCCGCAGGAGTTTGCGACGATGCTGGCAGGCAGCCGTGAGGCGATAGCGGCTCTGAAGCGGCAAGGCAAGACGCTGCCGGAGGTGCTTGCCGCCAAGCCAACCGCTTCCTTCGACGCGAAGTTCTCGCCGGACGGTCAGCCTTCCGAGATGTTTATCGGCATCGTCTACGCAGGCGTGTAAGGGCCTGTGCGACGCGGTACTCAGACAGAGGGCATAAACTTGACTGAGGCGGCCAGCCGTGCAGGGAAGTATGACCACCATCCTCCAGGAAGACCTGATCCGCAGCATCGCGGATGCGCTGCAATACATCAGCTACTACCATCCTGCGGACTACATCCGCAATCTGGCGCGGGCGTATGCGCTGGAAGAGTCCAGCCCAGCCAAGGATGCAATCGCACAGATCCTGATCAACAGCCGGATGTGCGCTGAGGGGCACCGGCCGATCTGTCAGGACACCGGCATCATCACGGCCTTTCTCAAGATCGGCATGGATGTCCACTTCCCGGATGCTTCGATGGATATCGCAGCAATGGTGAACGAGGGCATACGGCGCGCCTATGCTGACCCGGATAACCCGCTGCGTGCCAGCATCCTGGCAGACCCGGCTTTTACGCGGCGCAACACACGCGACAACACTCCCGGCGTCATTGTGACGGAACTGGTGCGCGGCAACACGGTCGAGGTCACGTTGGCCGCAAAGGGCGGCGGTTCCGAGGCGAAGTCGAAGTTTGCCATGCTGAACCCGTCGGACTCCATGGTGGATTGGGTGCTGAAGGTCGTTCCCACCATGGGCGCGGGTTGGTGCCCGCCAGGAATGCTGGGCATTGGCGTCGGCGGCACGGCGGAAAAGGCCATGCTGCTGGCAAAGCAGTCCCTAATGGATCCGATCGATATGCAGGAGCTGCTTGCACGCGGACCCGCAA
>CAXTSF010000023.1:5957-10694 GCA_964246865.1 uncultured Terriglobus sp. | reverse complement strand
TCAACGCCCTGGGCATCGGTGCGCAGGGACTGGGCGGCCTCACCACAGTGCTGGATGTGAAGATACTCGACTATCCCACGCACGCGGCAAATCTGCCGGTGGCTGTGATCCCGAATTGCGCGGCGACACGACATGCACACTTCGTTCTGGACGGCAGCGGCCCCGCTGTCCTTGAGCCGCCATCTCTCGCAGACTGGCCGGAACTGACGTACAGTCCGGCGAACGCGCGGCAGGTGGACCTGAATACAGTCACGCGTGCCGATGTGGCTACATGGAAGGCGGGCGAGACAGTCCTGCTGAGCGGAAGATTGCTGACCGGGCGGGATGCCGCGCACAAGCGCATGAGCGAGATGCTGCATCGCGGCGAGTCCCTTCCTGTTGATCTGAAAGGGCGCTTCATCTACTACGTCGGCCCGGTCGACCCTGTGCGGGAGGAGGTCGTTGGGCCGGCAGGTCCCACGACGGCGACCCGCATGGATAAGTTCACGCGGCAGATGCTGAGCGAAACGGGGCTTCTCGGAATGGTGGGGAAGAGCGAACGTGGTCCCGAGGCAATCGAGGCCATCCGCGAGTTCGGGGCGGTCTATCTGATGGCGGTGGGTGGGGCCGCCTATCTGGTATCGAAGGCGATCCGTTCCTCGCGCGTGCTCGCCTTTGAGGATCTCGGCATGGAAGCGATCTACGAGTTTGAGGTGGAGAACATGCCGGTGACGGTGGCCGTGAGTGCAGATGGTACAAGCGTGCACACCACTGGCCCAGCGGAGTGGTCTGCGCGCATCGCGGCAGGCGGAACGTTGGCGGGCGTGCCCATTCTGCAATAGAGACCGCGCCGGCCGGTTCGCTTGCCCTTAGAATGCGGTATGCGATTCATTCCCCTTTCTGCCACGCTGCTCGGTATATCCCTGACTGCTGCCGCCCAGGCTCCTCAACCGCCCGTTGCGAAGAAGGTCCACACAGAAAAGGCAATCAATGGGTCGGTGCTGGTCGACGATTATGCCTGGCTGCGGGAAAAGGACAGCCCGGAGGTGCACAGCTATCTCGAGGCAGAAAACGCATACGCCGAAAAGGTCACCGCGGATGAGAAGCCGTTTGCGGAAAAGCTCTACGCCGAGACTCTAAGCCACATCAAGCAGACGGATGAAGCCGTTCCGTATCGCAAGAACGGATACCTGTACTACACGCGCACGGAGCAGGGGAAGCAGTACCCCATCGTGTGCCGGAAGAAGGGGAGCCTCAGGGCACCGGAAGAGGTCATGCTGAACGTAAACGAGATGGCGCAGGGGCAGAAGTTTATGTCCCTGGGAACCGTTGCTGTGAGCGACGACAGCAGCCTGCTTGCCTACACGACGGATAACGTCGGCTTCCGCCAGTACCGGTTGCATGTGAAGGATCTGCGGACGGGGCAGCTGCTGCCGGACACGGCGGAGCGGGTGGATAGTCTCTCCTGGGCAGCGGACAATAAGACGATCTTCTATGTCACGGAAGATGCGACAACCAAGAGACCCGACACGCTGCATCGGCACACGCTTGGGTCTGCCGCTGCGGCAGACGCCAACGTCTACCGCGAGCCGGATGAGCGCTACAACCTGGACGTGGAGCGGACGCGTGATGGGAAGTACATCGGCCTGCAGGCAGAGAGTCACGTCACCAGCGACTACCGTGTTCTCTCCGCAAAAGACGTCGATGGAAATTTTCGGCTGGTGGAGCCGCGGAAGGAAGGCGTGCAGTACTACGTGGAAGAGGGGAACGACGTCTTCTATATTCGCGTGAACGATACGGACCGCAGCTATCGCGTGGTGACAGCGCCGGTGGCAACGCCGGATAAAACGCACTGGACGGAGTTGATTCCGGCTCGCAAGGACGTACCGATCGAGGCAGTCGACGTCTTCAAAAGCTTTTATGTCGTCAACTCACGCGTCAAAGGTCTGCCGGTGCTGCGCGTCATCCAGATCAAGGGCAGGGACGAGCACACGATCGACTTTCCGGAGCCCGCCTATACCGCCTCGCCTGCTGCCAATGCGGAGTTCGACACGGAGAAGTATCGCTACAGCTATCAGTCGCCGATCACTCCCAGCTCAACCTTCGATTACGACGTGAAAGCACAGACATCGGCGCTGCTGAAGCAGCAGGAGGTGCCGGGCGGTTACGACAAGTCGAAGTATGCAGTGGAGCGGATCTTCGTGCCAGCCAAGGATGAAACTCCGATCCCGGTCACGGTCGTATACCGGCGCGACAAATTTGTGAAGAGTTCCAATCCGTTGTTTGTGTATGGCTACGGATCGTACGGCATCACCATCCCGGACAGCTTCTCTGTGCTGAACCTGCCGTTGCTGGATCGAGGTGTCGTCACCTCCATCGCGCACATCCGCGGAGGCGGGGAACTGGGCGAAACATGGCATGACGGCGGCAAGATGATGACGAAGCGCAACACCTTCACGGACTTCGTGGATGCGACGGACGGTCTGCTCGCGCAGGGCTATGGCAAGCGCGGACAGGTCGGCATTGAAGGCGCAAGTGCGGGTGGGTTGCTGATGGGGGCCGTTACCAATCTGCGGCCGGACCTGTTCAAAGTAGTGCTCTGCGAGGTGCCCTTCGTGGACGTGATGAACACCATGCTGGACGCGTCGTTGCCGCTGACCGTGGGTGAATATGAGGAATGGGGCAATCCCAACCAGAAGCCCGCGTTTGATTACATGCGAACCTACTCGCCGTATGACAATCTGACGGCCAAAGCGTACCCGACCATCCTCGTACAAACCTCCTTTGACGATTCGCAGGTCATGTACTGGGAGCCTTCCAAGTACGTCGCAAAGCTGCGCGCCACCAAGACCGATACCAACCCGCTGGTGTTCTTTATCAACATGCACGGCGGGCATGGCGGCTCAAGCGGACGCTACGACCGGATCAAGGAAGAGGATCGAAACTACGCATTCATGCTGACACAGCTTGGCATCGCGCAGTAGCCTCGCAGGCAGGTGCGCCTGTTCTAAAGGCGCGCCGGCTGTGCCCAGTGATCAAAAACAATTTCGGAGAGTGGCTTGCGTTGACGCGGCTTGAGTTCCTGCTGCTTGTAGTCGCCGTGCAGCGTTTCGAGGTCGCCCAGATACCCGAGCGTCCAGATCGCGACTGGATCAAAGTCCGAAGGGATGGCAAAGAAAGCCCGCAGAGTCTCCTTGTCAAAGCCTGCCATCCCGTGGGTGTACAGGCCCAGAGCCGCCGCCTGAAGGGAGAGCGTGGCCGAGGCTGCACCAACATCATGCAGGGCCACCCCATTTGGCTGCCCGTTCGAGGTGAAGGTCTTTTTCGCGGCCGTGGCATAGAGAACGGGTGCGGCCCCCGCCCACGCCTGGTTCGGTGGCGCGAGTGAGTTGAAGAGCTTGCCATAGGTCTCGTCACCTCTGCGGCCGAGGATGAACCGCCAAGGCTGTTCGTTGTAGGAGGAGGCCGCCCACGATGCAGCTGTGAAGAGCGTCTTTAGATCCTCCTCGGCAACGGCCTTCTCGGCATAGGCACGCGGACTCCATCGTCGCTGGATCAAATCTTCTACGGGAAGGCTGGTGGAGGCGTGCTTCAGTTGCTCTAAATCGAGATTTGGCATAATTCGGTGTCCTCAAGCGGATAGATGATGCGAGCTCAAGGGGCGATGCCATCATTGGCGTCAACGCTTGATGATGCGAACCTCACCCTGTGAATCTGGTGAGCATGCACTGCACATTGCGCATCGTGGACAGGCCGAACATGCTCAAATACACCTATGACGCAGCCGCTGTATGACGTTCTGGTAATTGGCGCGGGCCCCACCGGCCTGGCGTGCGCGATTGATGCTCAGCTCGCCGGCATGGCTGTGGTCCTGGTGGACAAGGGGTGCCTGTGCAACTCACTCTTCCACTATCCGGCACACATGACCTTCTTCACCACGCCGGAGCTGCTGGAGATCGGCAACATGCCATTCAGCAGTCCAAACCAGAAGCCGACGCGGAGTGAGGCGCTGGAGTACTACCGCAAGGTCGCGCAACACTATGACCTGGACATCCGGCAGTACCATCAGGTACATCGGGTGAGCGGCTCCGATGGCGATTTCACGGTACACACGACAGACCGCTTCGAGCGTGAGATCAAGCTGCGTGCGCGCAAGCTGATCGTCTCCACGGGTTACTACGATCTGCCGAACTACCTCTTCATCCCTGGCGAGGATCTTGTGAAGGTCCGGCACTATTACAACGAGCCGCACCCGTACTTCGGCCTCGACGTACTGGTGATAGGCGGCAAGAACTCGGCTGCGATCGCGGCACTCGATCTCTGGCGGCATGGCGCCAAAGTGACCCTGGTGCATCGAGGCGCAGCCATGCATAAGCACGTCAAGTATTGGATTTTGCCGGATATTGAGAACCGGATTAAGAGTGGTGAGATCCAGGCTCACTTCAACTCCACCGTGAGTTCTATCAGCGAAGATGCCGTTATCCTGCAGACCCCGCAAGGAGAGCGCGAGGTGCACAACGATTTTGTGTTCGCGCTGACCGGCTACCACCCCGACTTCACCTTCATCGAAAGTCTGGGCGTGCGGTTGAATGAGGAGAACGATCGCTGCCCCGCAGTGGATGAGCAGACTCTCGAGTCGAACGTTCCGGGAATTTATCTTGCCGGCGTGATCGTGGCGGGTGAGAGGACGAATGAAATCTTCATTGAGAACGGCCGCTTCCACGGAGCGCTCATCGCAAAAGACCTTGCCTCAAAGGT
>CAXTSF010000023.1:0-5947 GCA_964246865.1 uncultured Terriglobus sp. | reverse complement strand
CCGGAGATTTGATGGCTGTAGCGGGCTGAACCGCCGATGCGTGCAGAAATCTATCCGATGACGCGGCGCAGAAAACCGCGCGTACCAAGCCACGTGAGCAGCAGCAGGAAGAAAACCAGCATGCCGAGAATGAGTGCCGGGTGCATGTGTGGAAGGGCCGGTGTCAACGCGGCCCGGAGACCCTCGCTCATGTACACAATCGGATTGACGAGCACGCCAAACTGCAGCCAGCGGATGTGGGTCAGCGCGGTCCAGGGATAGTAGACGCAGCCGAGAAAGGTGATCGGCATCACCACAACGCCGAAGATGAGGCCAATCTGCTGCGGCTTCACGGCCGTGCCGATCGTCAGGCCGAGCGCTCCCGCTACAAGGGAAGCGAGCACGACGACCGCGATCAGAAACGGCCAGCTCGTCACATGCGCATACACCGGTGTGGACGGTATGTAGTAGGCCAGCGGAAAGACGATGGCTGCGGCAATCGTGGATTGCAGGGCGGAGAAGAGAATCTTCTCGAATGCGACAAAGCTCGTTGGAAGCGGGCACATCACGCGGTCGTCAATCTCGCGAGTGCTGCCGAAATCCACTGCCAACGGCAGGGCAACAGCGGCAATGCCCGAGAACATGATGGCCACCGCCATGAGTCCGGGCAGCAGCACCGTGGAGAAGTTGGCTCCGGTACTCTGCGCCATGTCGCGTGTGGGATTCATCGCTGCGCCGCCGGACATGTGCGGCATGATGTAGGTAAACACGAAGAGGAACAGCAGCGGGTTCATGCAGATGCGGATCAGGAAAGGGAAGAGCTCCCGTCGAAGCACGTGCAGATCACGCAGCAGCAGGCCTCCAAAGGCCCGCGTATATTGCGTCAACAATGAGAGCTGTGGCGTGGTGGCGTTTGTCTGTGGTGGTGCGGCAAGGGCGGTCGACATAGAGCAGATTTCCTCGTTACTCGCGAAGATCGCGGCCGGTAAGCCGGATGAACACCATCTCTAGTGTGGGTTCGGTAATGCGCATGTCCCGCAGGCCGTAACCGTTGGCTGCGGAGACGACCTGGGGCAGGAGTCCGTCGGCGGCACCCGCCAGAACACGCAGCCCCTTCGACGTGGATTCGACACTCGCGACTCCCGGCAAAGTCTCCAATTGCGACGCGAGGCCGCCAGAGCCTTCGCGCAGATCAAGTTCGTAGATGGTCTTTGCACCGACGGAGCTCTTCAGGGCTTCGGGGGTGTCTTCAACAAGGATGCGGCCGCCGTCGATGATGGCGAGGCGATCGCAAAGCTCGTCTGCCTCTTCCATATAGTGCGTTGTCAGCACCACGGTGATGCCGTCCAGCCGGAGCTGCTGCACAGCCTCCCACATGGCGATGCGGCTCTGTGGGTCCAGCCCTGCCGAGGGTTCATCGAGGAAGAGCACTTTCGGCGAGTGTGCAATGGCACGCGCAATTTGCACTCGCTGTGCGAGGCCGCCCGACAGCTGCGCAGGATAGGCCGAGGCCCGCTCCGAAAGATGGAACTGTTCCAGGAGCTGGGCTGTGCGCGACTTCGCGTCAGCCTTGGACATGCCAAAGTACAGACAGTGAAACTGGATATTTTCAGCAATCGTGCAGGCGCGCTCAAGGGTGTTGTACTGCGGCACGACTCCCATCAAACGCCGCGCTCCGGAGGGATCGCGCACAACATCAATGCCGGCGATGCATGCGGTTCCCGCGGTGGGCAGGGCGCGCGTCGTGCATATGGAGATCGTGGTCGTCTTGCCCGCACCGTTGGGCCCAAGCAGGCCGTAGATCTCCCCGGCACGCACATCCAGGTCGATTGCATCTACGGCAACAACCGGCGGCTTGCCGGTGTACACCTTGCTGAGCCCTCGAAGAGAGACAATGCCCGGCTCACGATAATCCACACTCGTCACGTTACTAATCCTACGCGCTGCGGTTAAGGCCGGTTCAGCGCTGCGCCTGCGGATCTACCTTACCGCCGTCCACAACGTCGTCGCCCGGCGAGAGAATCACGCTATCCCCTGTTCTCAACCCTGCCGTAACCTCGGTGGAGCTTCCGAAGTCACGGCCAAGCGTGAGTGAGTGCAGGTGCGCTGTGTGGTTTGCGTCCACAACGAAGACCTGCGGCCCAGCCGCACGCACGAGGAGTGCATTTGCCGGAATGAGGACCGGCGGCACCGGATTCCTGGTGTCGAAGATTACGTTGGCGAACATGCCTGGCAGAATCCTGCCATCGCGGTTCGGAAGATCGATCTCCGTGAGCATGGTGCGCGAGGTCGGATCGATCGAAGACGCGGTGCGGGCGACACTGCCGGTAAAGGTCTGGCCAGGCAGCTCTCGGAACTGGACAGAGGCGGCCCGCGCTGACAGCACCGCCGGCGCACTCGCTTGCGGCACGTTCGTGAAGACGCGAACCGTGCCGGACTGCCCGACTGTAAAGAGCTGTGTCACGGTGCTGGCGGAGCCCGAGGAGATAAGCGATCCAGTATCGATGCCGCGCGAGAGGATCACCCCGCTGAACGGCGCGGTGACGCGGGAGAAGCCTGCCTGCTGCTCAAGTGAGCGAACGTTCGCCTCGCCAGCGAGAATGTTCGCACGGGCGGCATTCACGGTGGCGTCATTCGCGCCTGACTGCGCCTGCTGTGTGTCCGCCGCTTCACGGGAAACCACACCCTGCTGATAGAGCTGTTCGTACCGCTGATTGTTAAGCGTGGTCAGCTTGGCGTTCGCCTCCGATTGAGCGAGTTGCGCTTTGAGCTGGACCACTGTTGCCTGCGCCTGACGAAGCTGCTGCTGTGTCTGTGGATCATCGATGAGCGCCAGCAGTTGGCCCTGCTTCACGTGGTCGCCGATGTCGGCAAAACGCTTCGAGACATAGCCTGAGGTACGCGCGTAGATCGGGGTCTGCTCAAACGCCTGAACGGATCCGGGAAGTTCAAGCTTTGTCTCTGGCGAGCCGAGCTTTACCTGCGTCACCATCACCGGAGGCGGGCCGGCGCTCTCTCGTGCCTCATTGGCCAGCACATCCCGGTGACGCAGCTTGGGAATCAGGAAGACACCGCCGAGCAGCAGCAGCAGGAGAAAACCGCCCAGTGCCGCAGCCCAGGGCCGGCGGCCAATCGGGTCCGGCTGAACCGCCGCATCGGCTCTCTTTTGCTGTTGGGTGGAAGGGGTATCCGCGAAGTTCTGGGCCATACTTTACCGGGCTCCTCGTACAGTGCCATGCATGGATTCGCAACGCGGACTATGCATGCTCATAGATGCTCTCCTCCGCATTTGCCTCTACCTGCATGCCGGCTGGCGGTGCTTTGCGCAGGAGTGAATAGAAAATTGGAACAATCAGCAGCGTTGTTGCCGTCGCGACCAGGAGCCCGCCGATCACGGCGCGTCCAAGCGGAGCATTCTGTTCGCCACCCTCGCCCAGGCCAAGAGACATGGGGAGCATCCCGAGAATCATCGCGAGCGCCGTCATCAGAACCGGCCGCAGGCGAGTGAAGCCTGCTGACGCTGCTGCCTGAATGCTGTTCATACCAGCGCTTCGCTGATCGTTGGCGAAGGTCACCATCAGAATCGAGTTTGCCGTTGCCACACCGACCGTCATGATGGCCCCCATCAGGGACGGCACGGAGAAGGTGGTGCCTGTAAGAAAGAGCATCCAGAGAATGCCGCACATGGCACCCGGAAGCGCCATCAGGATAATGAAGGGATCAAGCCAGCTCTGGAAGTTGACCACCATCAACAGGTAAACCAGCAGCACCGCGAAGAGCATGCCGAGCCCCAGGCCAGTGAAGCTGTCCTGCATACTCTTGACCTGACCACGGACGGTCATCGTCGCGCCTTTCGGCAGCTTGTCACGATAGCGGTTCAAGACACCGTTGATATCGGAAGAGACGCCCCCGAGGTCACGATCCTGCACGCTGGCGAAGATGTCGTACACCGGTTGCACGTTGTAATGGTTCGTGATGCCGGGGCTGGAGACATGCGCAATCTGTGCAAGATTTGACAGCAGCTGTGCCTGACCCGCGCCGTTCGCGGGCCCGCCGGGAATCGTGGTGCTTGTGGGCGCAGATGGTGCGGAAATCGGCAGATTATTGAGGCTCGCCACGGAGTCGATCTGGTACGTCGGCACCTGTACTACGACGGAGTAGTTCACGCCGTTACCGGGGTTCAGCCAGTAGTTCGGCGTTGCCGTGCCGGAGCCTGCCAGCGCATAGAGCATGCTGTTGGCAACATTGGATTCCGTGAGGTTGATGTTCTCCGCACGGGTCCGGTCAACGTTGACGCGCAGTTCGGGCGCGTACATGACCTGCTGCACATGGACGTCCACGGCTCCTGGTACGGTGGCCACCGCGGACCGGATCTGTTGCGCGAGTGCGTAGTTTGCCTGTGCCTGACGTCCGCTGATCTGAATATCGATGGGCGAGGGCAGGCCGAAGTTGAGGATCTGGTTGACGATGTCAGAGGCCTGGAACCAGAAGATGTCCTCGGGAAACTTTCGATGGAGCGTCTGCCGCAAGCTGGCACGGTAGCCCGCCGTGGGCCGGTGTCCTTCTTTCAGGGAGACGAGGATTTCGCCATCCTGCACATCCGTAAGCGCGCCGTCGCCAAAGGCCAGATTGAACGAGCCATTGGGAATCCCGATATCGTCGATCACGTTGTCGAGCTCGCCTGGGGGAACAGTCTCGCGGATGGTCTGCTCAACCTGAGCGAAGATCTCCTCCGTGCTCTCGATGCGCGTGCCGGGAGGGGTACGTATGTGCAGCCGGAAGGTTCCGGCGTCAACATCCGGGAAGAAGTCGCGGCCGATGAAGGGCATGGTGCATAGCGAGATGAGAACGAAGACGCCGAAGCAGGCCAGAACGAATGCGCTATGCGCCAGTGCCCACTCAAGCGTGGCGAAGTAGCGGGTACGCAGCTTTTCGAAGAGGCGGTTGAAGGAGAAGTGGGTTCGCCAGATTAGGCCGAGAGAACGCCGCTTGCTGTCAATGACAGCGAGTTCAGCCTCCGTTAAGGGATGGCCGCCGCTGTGTTCGGCCTCTGCCAGAGCGTAGACGTCCACCTCTTTCGCCAGCAGAAATCGAACCATGGTGGGAACGAGAGTTCGCGAGAGAAGATAGCTGGCAAGCATGGCAAAGACGACGGCCATGCCCAGCGGCGTAAACAGGCTCTTCGCGGCGCCGGACAGGAAAACGACCGGCACAAAGACAATGCAGATTGCAAGGGTGGAGACGAAGGCTGGAACGGCAATCTGTGCGGCGCCGTCGAGAATGGCCGGCTCGATCTCCTTGCCGAGCCCGAGATTGCGGTGAATGTTCTCAATCTCAACCGTGGCGTCGTCGACAAGGATGCCGACGGCAAGCCCCAGGCCACCCAGGGTCATGGTGTTTAGGGTTTCGCCCAGCAGCTTCAGAACGATGATGGAGACAAGGATCGAGAGCGGGATGGAGACGGCGATGATGACCGTCGATCGCCACGAGCCAAGGAAGAGAAGGATCATGATCGCTGTTAGACCGGCGGCGATGGCGGCTTCTTTAACGACGCCGGTAAGGGCGGCTTGCACAAAAACGGACTGGTCAAAGAGGAGCCGGATCTCCGGTTGCGGAGCAGGCAGATTCCGGACGATGAGAGGAATGGCTGCCTTGACGCGCTTCACGATGTCGAGGGTCGATGCCGAGGATGCCTTCAGGATCGTCATCAGCGTCGCGCGCCGCCCGTTCACGCGGACGATGGAGATCTGCGGAGCGAAGCCCTCGTGCACCTGGGCCACATCGCGCATGTAGACTGTGGCGCCATTTACCTGCCGGATCGGAATGTCATTGAAGAGGGCGATGGCGTTCGGCGATGCATTGGTGCGAACGATGTAATCCTTGTCACCGATGCGCGCGTCACCTGCCGGCAGGATGAGATTCTGCGCTGTCAGAGCGGTCACCACGTCGGTAGGGGACAGGTTCTTGG
>CAXTSF010000022.1:22643-23119 GCA_964246865.1 uncultured Terriglobus sp. | reverse complement strand
TCATCATGTATCCATTGAAGAGCACGCCCAGCACCGGCACCACCGGCACCGGCCACACCAGCGGCGCGCGGAACGGCCGTTCGCGATTCGGCTCCTTTACCCGCAGGATCGTGATCGCAATGCAGACGATCACAAACGCGAGCAGTGTACCGATGTTCACCATCTTGCCGATGTCGTCGATCGGTGTGACGGAACCCACAATCGCCGCCAGGCAGCCGGCGAGTGCCGTCGCCTTCCACGGCGTCCGGAACCTCGGATGGATCTCTCCAAAGAACTTCCGCGGCAACAGGCCATCGTTCGCCATCGAATAGAGAACGCGGGACTGCCCCAGCAGCATGACCAGCATCACGCTTGTCAGCCCGGCCAATGCTCCAATGACGATCACGTCCGCGGCCAGGCCGAGATTATGCTCCAGAAAAGCAATCGCAATCGGAGCCTCCGTGTTGATGTTCGGCCAGTGCACCATGCCCGTCAGA
>CAXTSF010000022.1:22366-22633 GCA_964246865.1 uncultured Terriglobus sp. | reverse complement strand
CCGATATACAGCAGCGTACAGATGAACAGCGAAAGAATGATGCCGATCGGCAAGTCACGCTGCGGCTTCTTCGCCTCCTGCGCCGTCGTGGACACCGCGTCAAACCCAATGTAGGAGAAGAACACCAGCCCGGCCGCAAGCCCGATACCGCGAAACCCGAACGGTGCATACGTCGCCCAATCGTGGCCCCAGTTCGCCTTGTCCACGTAGCGCGAGCCCAGCCCGAGCACAAAGAAGACTACCGCCAGCTTGATGGCGACGATCGCC
>CAXTSF010000022.1:18375-22356 GCA_964246865.1 uncultured Terriglobus sp. | reverse complement strand
ATTGAACTTGGCGGATTCCTGTATGCCGACCACCAGAATGGACGTGATGATCAGCGCAATCAGGAACGCCGGCAGATTGAAGCCGATCTCCACACCGAAGACATGCGGCGCGTTCAGCAACCTGTGCGCCTGCTCCAGCAGACCCTGCGACGGATGCGCCAGCATCGCCGCGAGCGCATCGCTGTAGCCCATGCTGCCGCGAACCAGCTCTGGGTGCGTCGCCGCCAGCACACCGCGTGCAGCCTCAGTGGTTGCCGTTCGCAGGCCGGTCCAGTGGTCGTAAGCGAGCCAGAGCGGCATGCGCAGGTGAAATATCTTCAGGAACTCCACAAAGTTGTTGGACCACCCGGAACTCACCGTGCTCGCGCCCATGGCGTATTCCAGCGTCAGATCCCAGCCGATGATCCAGGCCATCAGCTCGCCAAGCGTCGCATAGGCATAGGTATAGGCAGATCCCGCCAGCGGTATCATTGCCGCAAACTCCGCGTAGCACAGCCCCGCGAACGCACATCCCAAGCCGGACAGAATGAAGGACAGCATCAGCGCCGGTCCAGCCGACTTCGCACCGATGCCGCTCAGCACGAAGATACCGGCCCCAATCACGGCACCGATGCCGAGCGCGGTAAGCGAAAACGGACCCAGCGTGCGCTGCAGCGTGTGCGATCCCTCCGCACTCGCCTCCGTCAACATCGACTCCATTGTCTTGCGGGCAAACAGTTTGGCCATTCAGCTCCTGCGGCTTCCTTGAGAGTGAATCTCGAACAGACTAATGGCCCGGCGCTCCGGCCGTCTCGCTTCCATTACGAACGCGCCAGAGATAGAAAACAGGTACACCCAGCAGAACAAGTGACAGGCCCGGCCATGTGTACTGCGGTTTGTACCGTAAGAGTACAACACTGACAAACGACGCGAGAGCGATGTACACGGCCGGCAGCACCGGATAGCCGATCGCCCGGTAGGGCCGGCTTGCCTCCGGCTGCGTCCAGCGAAGCCGGAAGAGCGCACCGATGGTCAACATGTAAAACAGGAGAACCGCGAAGATCACATAATCCAGCAGCTGCCCATAGCTGCCGGAGAGGCAAAGGCAGCAGATCCACGCCCACTGCACCCACAGGCTCACGACCGGCGTCTGGCTTTTGGGTGAGAGGCGGCCCGCCGCATGGAAGAAGAGGCCGTCGCGGCTCATGGCGTAGTACACACGCGCGCCGGCCAGCAGCATGCCGTTCGCGCAGCCAAAGGTCGAGATCAGGATTGCCAGCGCCAAGATCTTCGCGCCATATCCCGCAAACGCCTGCTCCATGACTGCGGTTGCCACGCGGTCCGCACTGGCAAACTGTATGCCCCGTTGCAGTGCGGTTGCCGCACCAGCTGTGCCATGCAACGGCAGCACCGCCAGGTACACGAAATTGCAGAGCACATACAGCAGCAGCACCGTACCCGTGCCGATTGCCAGAGACAGCGGCAGGTTTCGCTGCGGGTCACGGATCTCTCCCGCCGTGAAGGTCACGTTATTCCATGCATCGCTCGAAAATAACGAGCCCACCTGTGCCACAGCCACAACCGTCAGCAGCCCCACGATCACAGCCGACCCGCTGCTGCCCACCTGCAGCGGATGAAGGCTGGACCACCCAGCCCCCGCAAAGAAGTGGCCATGCGCAAAGTTGGCGGCGATCGCCGTCGCGTTGTGCGCGGACAGCCCGAGCAGCACAACGATCAGCAGCGCCAGCACCTTGGCCGAGGTGAACACATTCTGGATCAGCGCACCCCAGCGCACGCCGAAACTGTTCAGCAGCGTCAGCAGCGTGATCACCACAATCGCCGCCAGGTTTGCCCCGTTCAGGCCTACATCCATGTTGCCCGTCACCACCGGCCCCAGCGTCAGCGCCGGTATGTGTCCCGCGTAGAGAATCCAGTGCGTCGATGCGAGCGAGGGTATGAAGATACCGAGAAATTTCCCAAACGCTACACCCACCGCCGCAATCGTGCCCGACTGAATCACGAGAAACAGCGTCCAGCCGTAGAGGAATCCCCACAGCGGACCGAACGCCTCGCGCAGATACACGTACTGTCCGCCCGCCTTCGGCATCATCGCCGCAAGCTCGCCATAGCTCAGAGCGCCGATGATCGTCATCGCCGCAGCCACAAGCCACGCCGCGATCAGCAGAGCCGGCGATCCAACCTCGCGCGACATCTCCGCCGAGACGATAAAGATGCCGGAGCCAATCATCGACCCCATCACAATAGCCGTCGCCGAGAACAGACTCAGCCCCTGCCGGCGCAGGATGGTGTCCTCCGGCTCTGAGGTCGCGGCGGCAACGGTGGACGCTGAAGATTGAGTGGTCAAGATAAACCTAGTTCTACTGCAATCCTTGCAGGAAGTCTCGTGCGGTCTCTTCCAAGGAGCGCTCTCCCGGAGGCGGCAGCAGGCCCGAGATCACCGCGACAGACTCCACACCGGCCGCCACCATCTCCCTTGCCCTGCCCAGGTCGATCCCCCCAATGGCTACCAGCGGCTTCGTCACTGCGGCGCGCAAGGCGTTTACTCCCGCAACACCGACCACCGGGGAGGCGTCCACCTTCGTCCACGTGGGAAACACCGGTCCGATGGCAACGTAGTCCACGTCCTCCCGGTTGGCCAGCTCCGCCTCCTGCACGGAATGCGTAGACCGCCCGAGCACCAGATTTGCTCCAGCCTCGGCTCGCACGCGCTCCACGCTGCCATCCGCCTGCCCAAGGTGCGCGCCGTCGAATCCGGCCTCGGCGGCTAGCCCGGCATAGTCATTCAGGATCAAAAAGGTGTCGCTACCCTCGAAGACCCGTCGCAGCTGCAGCGCCTGGCGAAGAACAGTCTCCGGGGTGCCCGTCTTGTCGCGATACTGCAGGAGCCGCACCCCCGCATCACGCCACGCCCGTGCAACCTCGGACAGATCCATTCCTCGCCGTGTGCACGTACCCGCATCCAGGATCGCGTAAAGCCGAAGCTCACCGGCACGGGCCGACCTCGCGAAACGTTCGCGGAGATGCACCGTTGTCACTCGCTCGCGTCCTCACCGGCTGCCGCGGCACGGAGCTTCCGCTCAGCCTCGCGCTCCAGGAATCGCTCCATGAATTTCGTGTCGAAGTCTCCCCGCTGAAACTCGCTGTCGGCGAAGATGCGCTGGTGCAGCGGGATTGAGGTGTGAATGCCCTCCACCACAAACTGGTCCAGCGCCCTTCGCATGCGCGCCATCGCCTCCGAACGGTCGGAGCCATACGCGATTACCTTTGCAATCATGGAATCGTAGTAGGGCGGCACCACACCCTCGCTGTACTGCGCGGTGTCCACGCGCACACCGTTGCCTCCCGGCAGGTTGAAGGCCGTGATCCTGCCTGCGCTCGGCGTGAACTTCTCGGGGTGCTCCGCGTTGATGCGGCACTCGATCGCGTGACCACGAATCACAGGCCTGTCCGGAACGATGCTCGTCAGCTTTTCTCCACTCGCAATGCGCAGCTGCGCCTTTACGAGATCGATCCCCGTGATCGCCTCCGTCACAGGATGCTCCACCTGGATGCGCGTATTCATCTCGATAAAATAGATCTGCCCATCTTCGTCCAGCAGAAACTCGATCGTGCCCGCATTCCAGTAGCCGATCTCGCGCAGCGACCGCTCGATCACGCCTCCGAGATTCGCTCGGATCTGCGGCGAAATCTTGAGCGAAGGCGCTTCTTCGATCAGCTTCTGATGCCGCCTCTGGATGGAGCACTCGCGCTCACCCAGCGACATCACATTGCCGTGCTCATCGGCCAGCACCTGAAACTCAATATGCCGCGGGCGCTCGATGAACTTCTCCATGTACATGTCGCCATTGCCGAAGGCATTCAGCGCTTCTGTGGTTGCCTGGTTGAACAGGCCTGGAAGCTCCTCGCGGTTGCGGCAGATCCGCATGCCCCGACCGCCGCCCCCGGCCACCGCCTTCAGAATTACGGGATAGCCGACCGACT
>CAXTSF010000022.1:13869-18365 GCA_964246865.1 uncultured Terriglobus sp. | reverse complement strand
ACGCCATCGCTGCCCGGCAGGATCGGCACCTGCGCCGCCTTCATCGTCTGGCGCGCCGTGGACTTCTCGCCCATCATGCGCGTCACCTCCGGCGGCGGCCCGATGAATTTGATATTCGACGCCCGGCACACCTCGGCAAAGTTCGCATTTTCGCTGAGTAGCCCATACCCGGGATGAATCGCATCCACATCCGCGATCTCCGCCGCGGAGATCACGGCCGGGACATTCAGGTAACTCTCCGCCGACCGTGGAGGCCCGATGCAGATGGCCTCATCTGCAAAACGCACATGGAGGCTGTGCCGGTCTGCCTCGGAGTACACCGCGACCGTGCGGATGCCCAGTTCCTTGCAGGCTGAAATGACGCGCAGCGCAATCTCACCGCGGTTGGCAATCAATACCTTCTTGAACATGAGCCTAACGTGTCCTCACGGCAAACAGCGCCTGGCCATACTCCACGGGCTGGCCGCTCTTCGCGATCACCCGCACAATCTCGCCCGCCACATCGCACTCAATCTCATTCATCAGCTTCATCGCTTCCACAATGCAGAGCACCTGGCCTATCTCAACTGTGTCGCCCGGCCGCACAAACGGCTGCGCCCCCGGAGCGGAGCTCTCGTAGAAGGTTCCAACGATCGGCGACTTCACCTGGTGCAGCTCCTCCACCGGCTCCGCATGGGCAACGGCTGCAGACACCATGGATGTACCCGCCGCCGGAAACAGAGCCTCTGAACCCGCGGCATGCGGCAGCACGTGGGCGCTCTCCGTGATCTGTACCGGCTGCGGAAACGCCGAAGCAAACTTCAACCGGACCTGCTGGTCGCCACGGTTCAGCTCGAACTCCGCAATATCGTTGCTCTTCAGGAAATCCACCAGCTCCCGAAGATCTTTCAAGTCGAACAGTTCCATATCCCTTCCTTCTTGCCTCACCGCTGCACGGCAGCGTTTCAGCCCGGGTACTTCGAAAGTTTCCTTCGCCTCACAGCTCGGTCCACCCCTTGAATGCAGGCGTGAGTATCTCGGAACCCGTAGGCGTCACCAGCACCGTATCCTCAATGCGTACCCCCCACTGCCCCTGGAGGTACACTCCCGGCTCCACCGTGATCACCATGCCCGGCTCAAGTACCCGCTCCCCATCCTTGGCGATGCGCGGACCCTCGTGGATCTCCAGCCCTAGGCCGTGCCCCGTTGAGTGCGAAAACGCCTTTCCAAAACCCTCTGCCTCCAGAAGGCTCCGGGCAGCCCGATCGACGTCGCCCGTGCGCACGCCCGGTGACACCGCTTGCACTGCAGCCTCCTGGGCCGCCAGCACAGCCGCAAAACCATCGCGCTTCTGTCCGTCTGCGCGGGATAACGAACGCATCGATCCTCCACGGCCAAGGAAGACCGTACGGGTCATATCCGAGCAGTAACCCTCGAGCATGATACCGAAATCCAGCGTCACCAAATCTCCAGCGCAAAGCTTTGCTGTTGTTGCGCGGCCGTGCGGCAGGCTGGATCGCTCGCCCGCAGCCACGATCGTGTCAAAGCTCATCGCCTCGGCTCCGGCCTTTCTCGCCCGGTATTCGAGCTCTGCCGCGACGTCAATCTCGCGCATGCCGGCCTCGATCACGGTCAGCATCTCCTCGTAAAGACCGCTGGTCACGGCAGCCGCTCTCCGCAGTGATGCAATCTCGGCAGCGTCCTTCACCTCACGAAGCGCCGCACACAGGGGCGGCACCGCCCGCAGGAACTGCCGCCGTCGCGTGCCCTTCACCATCGCCGAACCCGCTGTGCGCCGGAGCACCTCCAGTGTCGCCACCGTCGTCGCATCGGCAACATATCCGCACTGCGGCACGCCGCTCTCGACGGCACTCCGGATCGCTTCCTGCGCCGGTGAGCCATTGCAGATTTTCACTGCAGTCCCGCTCACCTCCGAGCGCGCCTGCGCACGATACCGGCCGTCCGTAAAAAGCTGCGAACGCAAACGGCCTCCCCCGCTCAGCAACAGCAACGCAGCACTCGATCCGCTGAAGCCGCTTAGGTATCGCACGTCGCTCAGGTGCGTCAACAGCAACGCGTCCAGGCCGTGCAGGCGCATTGCCGCGTGCAACCTGCGAAGCCGGATAGCGTAGTTCACCCCCTGAGTCTAACGGAGACCCTCCCCCAACCCGCTATCATGGCGTATGCAACGTCGTGCCCGTGTCATTGAAAACCCTGGCCGGCGTGCCTTTCTGATCGGTGCCGCAACCGCGGGTGCCGTCGCCATCTATTCCGGTGAAATCGAGCGGCACTACCTTTCCCGCCTGGAGGTCACCGTCCCCATTCGCAATCTGCCCTCCGCGTTTGAGGGCTTCCGGATCGTTCAGCTTTCCGACTTCCACCACCGCCACTTTGAAGAAGATTTCTTCCTTCGCCACGTCGTGGCCGAGAGCAATCGCCTCCAGCCCGACATGGTCGCGCTTACCGGCGACTTCATCACAGCGGATCACGGCGGCGCGCAGCCTAACCTTCTCCATGCCGAGATCTGCGCTTCCATGCTCTCTGCGCTTACGGCGCCGCTGCGCTTCTGCACCCTGGGCAACCACGACGTCGTGAACGCGGAAGGCGTTACTGCCGCGCTTGAACGGCACAACCTCACCGTGCTCCGAAACAGATATGTCGCTCTGGACAGGCACGGCGACCGCCTGTGGATCGCCGGCCTTGCCGACGCCTACTTCGACGTGCCCAATCTGGAGACTGCCGTCCCGGAGACCCGGGAGGGCCAGCCCGTCATCCTGCTCGGCCACGAGCCGGACTTCGCCGACACCGTGCGGGAGATCGCACCCGTGGACCTCATGCTCGCCGGCCATACACATGGCGGTCAGGTCAGGGTTCCGTTCATGCCTCCCATGTTCCTACCCGGTCTCGGCCAAAAGTACGTCCATGGCCTCTTCCGCTTCGGCAACATGCACCTGTACGTCAACCGCGGTCTCGGTGCGGTCCACATACCGGTGCGCTTCCACTGTCCGCCGGAGCTTACCGTCATCACGCTCCGCAACGCAACCAACGCAACCTAAGGGCTGGCGCTCAGGAAGCTCAACTCCGAAGCGTTCTAGCGCGCGGCGCGCACCGGCTTCTTGCCCTTCACCGGCACAAGCTGTGGCGCGGCGGTGACCCCGGACTTCCGGTCCATCCAGGCATCCAGCAGTGTCTTCTTGAATCGCCAGCGATTGCCCAGCTTGAAGGCCGGAATAAACCCCTCGGAGGCATACCGGTACAGCGTGTCTCCGCTGATGCCGAGATAATCCGCCGCCTGCCGGATATCCATCACCTCCCGCACCGTTACCGCCGCTGCACCTGCCATACGATCCACCGTTCCGCAACCAAAGCTCTTCGTGATCTCTTCCGTTCTAACGCGTCCGGCAGCCGCGGACAAGACCAATCTGCATCCGCCTTCAGCGCAAACAGGTCATTGCGTTCAGGCGCAAGGCTCTGCTTCAGCCGATCTCGCCCTCCCCGCCCGCGTACATTTGCTCGATCTCCTCCGCATATCTTTGCGAAACCACCCTCCGCTTCAGCTTCATACTCGGCGTCAGCTCACCTGACTCGATCGTGAACTCGTGCGGCAGCAACCGGAACCGTCTCACCTTCTCCCACGGCGACAGCTCCTGATTCACGCGGTCCAGCTCCTCCTGATAACGCGCAATCACACGCGGGTCCTTCAGCAGCGCCGCCCTTTCTCCGCCTGCCACACCCTGCGACTTCGCCCAGTCCTCCAGTGATGGAAAGTTCGGCGAGATCACCGCGGAAATGTACTTTCGCCGGTCGCCCTGCAGCGCCACATGTCCGATCAGCCCGGACACCTTCAGCCTGTTCTCGATCGGCTGCGGCGCCACCATCTTCCCACCGGTCGTCTTCAGCAGCTCCCGCTTGCGATCCGTGATCGAGAGATACCCGTCGGCATCGATCCCGCCAATATCTCCTGTCCGGAACCAGCCTTCCTCATCGAACACATCTGCGGTCGCCTCCGGCTTCTCCCAGTAGCCCGTGAAAATGCTCGGCCCACGCACCTCCAGCTCGCCGTCCTCCGCTATGCGGCACTGAAGGTTTGGCATCGCTTGGCCCACCGTGCCCAGCCTGTTCGCTCCTGGCCGGTTCACCGCGATCACGGGCGACGTTTCTGTCAATCCATACCCCTCGAAGATGGCGATCCCGGCATCCGCGAACCAGCGCCCCAGATCGGTGCCCAGCGGCGCACCCCCTGCCACAAACGTATGCACCCTTCCCCCAAACGCCTCGAGCAGCTTGCTGTACACAAGCCGGTCTGCGATCTTCCACCCCAGCGATCCTGGCTTCTACAGGTTCATCGCGATCGTCTGCCGGTGCGGTGCCCCCGTGCGTATCGCCCAGGCGAAGATCTTTGCCTTCACGCCACCCGCCTTTGCGGCCTTCGCTTCGGCGGACTGCCTCACCCGCTCAAACACGCGTGGCACCGCGACAAAGATCGTCGGCTTGATCTCGGACATGGCCGCCAGCAC
>CAXTSF010000022.1:0-13859 GCA_964246865.1 uncultured Terriglobus sp. | reverse complement strand
GCGAAGAAGAGGTAATCGATGTGCCTCGCCGTCACGTGTGACAGCGGCAGGAACGAGATCATCGTGTCCGCAGGACCGAACCGGTAGATCGCCGTGGTCTCGGAGAGATTGCTCGCCAGATTGCCGTGCGTCAGCATCACGCCCTTCGCATCGCCTGTGGTTCCGCTCGTGTAGATGATCGTCGCTAGATCGCCCGGCTGGATCTCCCGCGCCGCCCGGTCGAAGGCCTCATCCCGCGACGAGCTTTCCTCACCCGCGACAATCGAGGCGAAGTCAAACAAACCCTCCGGCACAGGTGCATCCATCACCACGATCTTCTCAACCTGACCGGCCGCAGCCACCTTGCGCGCCAGCGCAGCATTCCCCACAAAGGCAATCCGCGCGCCGCAGTCGCGCACCTGCGCCACTGTCTGCTCCTCATTCAGCGTCGGAAACATCGGCACATCCACTACACCCGTGCATAGGCATGCGAAATCCACCACCGCCCACTCCGGCCGGTTGTCCGCGATCAGGGCAACCCGGTCGCCCTTCGTGATCCCCTGCTGCTGCAGCCACGCCGCAAGCCGGTGCACTCTCCAGTACAGGGCGTCACAGGACACCGGCTGCCACTTGCCCTGCCCGTCCTGGGAGAGCATCGCGCGCTCGCCACCGCGCGAGGTACCGTGAAAGAACACATCGCACAACGTAGAAAGCTGCATGGATCTCCTCAAACCGGCCCGCTGGGCCGCCATAGGAATCCTACCAACGCACGGTCCGCGAGATGCGACGGAGGGTCATCCTGCAAGTGAGATAGTCAGGCCTGCGGCTTCGGTGTCATGTGCACGAAGCGCACCTGCTCCCGCTCCCAATGCTCCAACAGCCGTCCCGCGAGCGAACTTCCCGTGCACCGCGCGTGGGCCGTCAGCAGCTCCCGCAGCGCTGCCTGCCGCTCCTCTTCTGCCGCGACAAACGGCTCCGCGGACAGGAAGTCCGTGTGGAACCGGCTCTCCCGCAGCACGCTCCCGTCCGGGTCATACAACCACGCCTCGCCGCCCGTCATGCCCGCGCCGAAGTTGAGACCGATCTCCCCGAGGATCAGCACCTGCCCGCCTGTCATGTACTCGCATCCGTGGTCGCCCACACCCTCCACCACGGCCGTCGCGCCGGAGTTACGCACGGCAAAGCGCTCCCCGGCGCGCCCCGCGGCGAAGAGGTTTCCAGCCGTTGCGCCGTACAGCGCAACATTGCCTAGGATCACGTGCTGCCCGCTGTCCGCGGCCGCGCGGCCGAGGGCTCGCAGCACCAGTGTGCCGCCGCTCAGGCCCTTGCCGACGAAGTCGTTCGCCTGCCCATCCAGCTCCAGCCGCATGCCCGCAACAGCGAAGGCACCGAACGACTGGCCTGCCGTCCCATGCAGCTTCAACGTCACCCCAGGAGAGAGCGCGCCGTCCTGCTGCCGCGCACGCACCACGGCCAGCTCGCCCGCGATCCGCGCTCCGATTGCACGATCCCGGTTCGCCACCCTCGCCTCCGCCGTGAACTCGACCTCATCCGCAGCCGCCCGCAGGATCTCCGGGATCCACGCCTCTTCCAGCGCTGGCCGCGACTCCGGCCGGTCGTTGCGTCCGCCTCCCCATCGCCGGCCTGTGCCGCCCGGAGCTGCAAGCATCGGCGAGAGATCGAGATCGCCATCCCGCCGCACCTGCTCCAGCAGGTCACACCGCCCGATCGCGTCCTCGATCGACGCGAGCCCGAGCCGCGCCAGCAGTGCCTGTACGTCCGTGGCCAGATGCTCGAAGAAGCGCACCACATGCTCGGGCTTGCCGCGGAAGCGGGCCCGCAGCTCAGGCCGTTGCGTAGCTATACCTGTGGGGCAGGTATTCAGATGGCACTGCCTCGCCATGTCGCAGCCGATGGCCACCAGCACCGCCGTCCCAAAGGCAAACTCATCGGCCCCCAGCAGCGCCGCCATCACCACATCGCGGGCCGTGGCCAGTCCGCCATCCGTGCGCAGCCGCACACGCTCCCGCATCCCGTTCGCCACCAGCGTTTGCTGCGCCTCCGCCAGGCCCAGCTCCCACGGATTCCCTGCGTACTTGATCGACGAAAGCGCCGCCGCACCCGTGCCGCCCGTGTTGCCCGCAATCACGATGTAGTCGGCGTACGCCTTCGCCACACCCGCCGCGACCGTACCCACGCCGCAGCTGGACACCAGCTTTACGCCGATCGCCGCACGCGCATTCACACGTTTCAGGTCGTAAATCAGCTGCGCCAGGTCCTCAATGGAATAGATGTCATGGTGCGGCGGCGGGGAGATCAGCGACACACCCGGCTGGGCGTGGCGCAGCCGCGCGATCAGGCCACTCACCTTGTAACCCGGCAGCTGCCCGCCCTCGCCCGGCTTTGCCCCCTGCGCCACCTTGATCTCGATCTCTTCAGCGTGTGCCAGGTACTCCGCCGTTACACCGAAACGTCCGCTTGCGATCTGCTTGATCTTGTTGTTCGCCAGGGCATGCGCGTGCACGGCGATGGTCGTCATCTCCGCAACAGCGGCACCGCCGGAACCTCCGTTGACTGCAGAGGCCTGAAGGCCCTCACCGGCGGGAGCAAGCTTCGGCGGAGCCGCTGGGCGGTACACCGCCGGATCCTCCCCGCCCTCACCCGTATTCGACCGGCCGCCCAGCATGTTCATCGCGACCGTGACCGTCGTGTGCGCCTCCGGGCTCAACGAACCGAGCGACATCGCGCTCGACACAAATCGTCGATAGAGGGACTCAGGCCCATGGCGCATCGCCTCCGGAGCGATCTCCGGACCGGCCGGCCGGATCTCCAGCAGGTCTCGCAGGTTTGCCGGCTCCTTCGCCGCAATCTCCTGCGAGAAGACCTGGAAGGCTCCAGCAGCATCCACAGGCAGCGGCACATTCCGGGCACTGCCCACCACCGACTGCAACAGACGCACTGTCGACGGCTGCCATGCGTGCGGCTCCGTCCCAGTCGCCTTCCGAAACTTTACCCAGCCATAATCGGGCAGCTCCGCCCTGGTCTCGGAGCCTTCCCCGGGCCAGCACCATGTGCTGCGCAGCTGCTCCTCCACCCGCTCAAAGCCGATGCCGCTCAGCGGTGAAGGCGTACTCGGAAAGCACCGGTCCACCAGCGCCCGGCTCAGGCCCAGTATGTCGAACTGGTAGGCACCGCGATAGCTGTCGACCACGCTGATGCCCATCTTTGACATGATCTTCGCGAGACCCGCGTCGAAGGCCTTCAGCATCCTCGTTTCGGGCACACGCGGGTCGTCCCCCTCACCGGCGCTCGCGCGCGCAGTCTCCAGCGCCAGCCACGGGCACACCGCACCCGCGCCATAGCCGATCAACACCGCCGCATGGTGCACATCACGCACATCGCCCGCCTCGGCCGCAATACCAACCCGCGTCCGCAGCCCCGCTCCCACCAACGCATGATGCACCACGCTCACGGCGATCGCCATGGGCACCGGGATCTGCCCGGCCAACGGAAAACGATCGGTCAGCAGGAGCACCTCCGTGCCCTCCTCCACCAGCGATACCGCCCGCGCACACAGCACCTCGATACCCTCGCGCAGGCCCACCTCCTCAGCGAAGGTGCAGGAAAGCTCGCGCAGCCGCAGCTTCTCTTTATGCGGGTAGCGGCCCTCCCGCAACGCCATCATCTTGCCCAGCGACAGAAAGGGCGATGGCAGCGACATCCCAGGCAGCGCGGAATGTTTGTCCAGCATGTGCGACCACGGCCCCAGCCGCGTGTGCAAGGACACCACCACCGCTTCCCGCAGCGGGTCGATCGCCGGATTCGTCACCTGCGCAAAACGCTGCCGGAAATAGGCATAGATGGGCCGCGGAGCCTTTGCCAGAAATGCCAGCGGCGTATCATCTCCCATCGACCACACGGCGTCCTTGGCGTCCGTGTACATGGGTTGCAGCACCATGCGCACATCTTCCTTCGTGTACCCAAACCGTCGCTGCGCCTCTTCAATCCCGCTCCGGTCCGTCGGCGGCAGATCCACCCAGTCCGCGGAGATGGTCAGATCGTCCAGCATCGCCGCATAGCTGCCGTCTCCATCAAACAGGTCGAGCAGCGCCTCGTTCTCATAGATACGCTGCTCCTCGAGGTCCACCACCAGCATCTGCCCCGGGCCAAGCCGGCCGCTGTGCACCACCTGCTCCGGATCCAGGTCCACCAGTCCCGCCTCCGACCCGGCCACCACCATCCCGCTAGCCGTAATCGAGAAGCGGCATGGCCGTAAACCATTGCGATCGAGCGCCGCTCCCACAAAGCGGCCATCTGTAAAGGCCAGCGCCGCCGGCCCGTCCCACGGCTCGGTTACGTCCATGTGGTACTGCAGGAACGCAGACGGCCGTGTCGTGTACGCCGGCGGAATCAGGATGCGGATTGCCTCGGCCACGGTTCGCCCGTTCCGGCTCAGCAGCTCCGCCGTCTCGTCCAGGCTGGTCGAGTCCGTACCATCGCTCGTCAGCACCGGCATGCACTCGGCCGGAATGGTGCTGTACCGTGCCTCCATGCGCGCCCGGTTTCCCCAAACTGTATTGATCTCCCCGTTGTGTGCAAGCAGCCGGCCCGGCTGCGCGCGGTGCCATGCCGGCGTGGTATTCGTCGCATAGCGCTGATGGAACAGCGCAAACGGCGTGGTGAAGCTCTCATCCTGCAGGTCCGGATAGAACTCCGGCAGCAGAGCTCCACTGCACATGGATTTGTAGACCAGTGTTCGCGCCGAGAGCGAGCACACATACCCCTGCTCCGCATCGGTCGCCTGCCGCTCATAGCTCTTCCGCGCCAGGTAGAGCCTCCGCTCCAGCGCCTCCGCCGCAATAGCTTCGTCCGCTGTCACCAGAACCTGACGGATCGCGGGCATGCTCAGCAATGCGATCTCTCCAAGCACCTCCGGGCGCACCGGCACCTCACGCCAGCGGAGCACCCGCAGACCCTGCTCCCGCAGACACCTTTCCAGCAGCGCGGGCGAGCTCTCATCCCCGCTCCGGAGGAAGACCATGCCGACCGCCAGCGCTCGTGAGTCGTTGAGTTGTACACCCGTCTCACGCAGCAACAGTTCGCGTGGGATTGCCGTCATCACGCCCACGCCGTCCGAGCTCTTGCCATCCGCGGCCACAGCTCCCCGGTGCGCCAGCCGGCCCAGCGCCGTCAGCGCATTTTGCAGAATTCCGTGACTCGGCCTTCCCTCGCGGGAGGTGACAAATCCCACCCCGCACGAATCGTGGTCGTACCGTGGATCCATCAGCGACTTCGGCATCGATCCCGGCCCGCCGCTCTTCCCGGCTGGAGGAACGCGCGGTGTCTCAGCCGCACAGCCATTTGCCGGGGCCCGCTGCTTACTCTGAGGGAAATTTGCGCTCATGCTGCAACTGTCCGTGCTCCCCGGGACTCGCCAGGAGAGCATCGCCTTTACAAGAAAAATGGGAGAAAGCTACGTCGCGTTCGAAGTGCTTCATGTATATTTATACATGACACTGCATGTTTATGCGTTTGCAGGCAATCCAGACATCCTTCTGGCAGACTGATATTCGCCAGAGCCATCCCCGGAGACAATGAAGCAACAACGACACGCCGCAATTCGCGATCTGCTGGCCAGTACGGCTGTTGTATCCCAGGATGAGCTCCGCCGCAAACTTGCAAGGCTCGGTTTTACTGTCACACAGGCAACGCTGTCGCGGGATATTCGCGAGATGCGCATCTACAAGGGACCCGGCGGCTACACCTTTCCCGCAAACGCCGAGGAAGAGGAGAACGACGCTCCCGCGATCCGGGAGACCCTCGAAAGCTTCGGTTTGGAGGTGAAACAGGCGCAAAACCTGCTCATCGTCATTACCACCACCGGCTCGGCGCAACCGGTCGCCGCCGCCCTCGACTACGAAGATTGGCCGGAGCTGATGGGCACCATCGCCGGCGACGATACCGTGCTGGTCATCTGTGAGGATGCCCGGCAGGCAGCCATCCTCAAGTCCCGTATGGAAGGGCTCATCGGTTGATACTCGCGCACCAGGAAGGACCCGGGCTCCGGGAGGCTGAGGCTGCCCCGCCCGTACAGGCACCGGCGACGGTTTCGCCGCAGTTTGCGCCGCTTCCCGAGCGGTCGTCCGCAGGCTTGCTGCGCACCGCGGTCGCCGGTGTCGCCGGCTACGCAGGCGCGGAACTCGCCGGGCTGCTGCTGCGCCATCCCCGCCTGCTTTCCCATCCGCCGCTCTTCCTAGTCCGCGAATCCGGCTCGGACGCCTCGCGCTCCGGCACCCCGCGCTCTCTCGAGCGCCTCCATCCCCGCTTCGCCAGCAATGACGGCAGCCCGGAGCACCCGGTCCTGCCCTTTCATCTCGACCATCTTCTTGACGCTGGAACCGAGGTCCTCTTTCTCGCAACGCCGCACGAGTACTCCCGGGACATGGTTCCCGAGCTCCTTGCGCACGGCATCCGGGTCATCGACCTTTCCGGCGCGTGGCGTTTGCACAACCCGCAGAACGCCGCTGTCTACCACCTCGAAGACCGCGACCCCGACCTCGCGACATCGGTTCAGGCGGAGGCCGTCTATGGCTGCCCGGAGCTGCACCGGCACAGCATCGCAACTGCCCGCCTCGTCGCCAACCCCGGCTGCTACGCCACCTCGGTCATCCTCGCGCTCGCGCCTCTGCTCCGGGCCGGCCTCGTCGACCTCGATCGCGGCATTGTCTGTGACGCCAAGTCCGGCGTGTCCGGCGCGGGCCGCACACCAAAACCTGACACCCACTTCGTCTACGCCGCCGACAACCTCTCCGCCTACAGCGTCTTCGGCCATCGCCATACCGGCGAGCTGCTGGAGCAGCTCCATCTCACCGCGGATCAGATCCAGTTCACCCCGCACCTCCTCCCCATTCCGCGCGGCATCCTCTCTACCCTGTATCTCCGCCTGCGTGCAACCTCCACGCCGGAGCATCTCCAATTCCTTCTCCAGGATTTCTATCGCGACAGTCCCATGGTCCGCATACACCCCTCCCCGGACCTCCCCCAGATTCAGCACGTCGTCCGCACCTCGTTCTGCGACATCGGCTTCGATCTCCATCCTGACGGCAAACGCCTGGTAGTCGTCTCCTGCCTCGACAATCTGCTCAAGGGTGCCGCGAGCCAGGCCGTGCAGAACCTGAACCTCATGAGCGGCTGGGGCGAGACGGAGGGTCTGCTGTGAAGTACGTCATCAAACTCGGCGGCGCCGCCCTCGAAAAGCCGGAGTTGCTCCACGCCATCGGCAAGGCCATCGCGGATCTCGTCAGCGACGGCCATCAGGTTGCCGTAGTCCACGGTGGCGGTATCCAGCTCACCCGCACCCTCCAGCAGATGGGCAAGGAGAGCCACTTCATCAGCGGCCTTCGCGTCACCGATGCAGAGACCCGCGATGCCGCCGTCATGGTCCTTGCCGGCCGCGTGAACAAGTCTCTCGTCGCCAGCCTCGGCCAGCACGGTCAGGCCGCCGTCGGCGTCTGCGGCGGCGATGGTCAGGTCTTTCGCGCCCGCAAGAAAAGGTCCGTGCCCGATCTCGGCTTTGTCGGCGAAATTGCCGGAACCGACTCGCGCTGGCTTGACGCCATCTGGAAGCTCAACGCTGTTCCCGTCATCAGTTCCATCGCCCTCGGGTTTGATGGCGAATACTACAACATCAACGCCGACGAGATGGCCTCGGCCACCGCCGCCTGCACCCATGCGGACGCGCTCGTCTTCCTCACCGACGTTCCCGGCGTCCGTGGCGCGGACGGCAACGTCCTGCGCTGGCTCAGCCTCAAAGACATCCCGCAGATGCAGCGCGACCAGGTCATCAGCGGCGGCATGCTGCCCAAACTGAACGCCTGCCGCGATGCCCTGCTCGCGGGCGTCAAACGCGTGCGCATTCTCCCGGCAGAGGCAGCGGGTATCCTGCCCGATCTTGTCAGTCACCGGGTAGCGGAAGGAACAGAGGTAATGGCGGCATGACACACCCTTTCACGCAATCGGCAAGCGCTCTGCACAGCGCACAGGCAGCGGAGATGGACCTTCTTCTCCACACCTACGACCGCAACCCCATCCTGCTCACCCGCGGCGAGGGCGTCTTTCTCTACGACGACGCCGGCACCGAGTATCTCGACATGCTCAGCGGCATCGGTGTTTGCGCTCTCGGCTATAACCATCCGGCCATCACGGCGGCCATCACGGCGCAGGCGTCGAAGCTCCTCCACACCTCCAATCTCTTCTTTCACGAGGGGACCGTGCCCCTCGCCGAGAAGCTGACCGCGATCACCGGCATGGACCGCGTCTTCTTCTGCAACAGCGGCACGGAGGCCTGGGAGGCTGCGCTGAAGCTCGCTCGTGCGCACAGCACGCGCATGCGCGGCGAGGGCCGGACCATGGGCACAAAGATGATCGCGCTCGAGCACGGCTTCCACGGCCGCACCATGGGCTCCCTGGCCACCACGCACAAGGAAAAGTATCGCGAGCCCTTCGCGCCGCTGATGCCCGGTGTTCTGTTTGTTCCATTTAATGATGTCGAGGCACTCCGCGCCGCCTTCTCCGGGGAGGTCTGCGCCATCTGCATCGAGGCCGTTCAGGGCGAGGGCGGCATCCATCCTGTCTCGCAGGAGTTCTTCGCAGCCGCGCGGGAACTCTGCGACAGCACCGGCGCGCTCCTGATTGCCGACGAGATCCAGAGCGGCATGGGACGCACCGGCAGGTGGTGCGCCTATCAGCATTACGGCATCCAGCCGGACGTCACCACGCTTGCCAAGCCACTCGCCGGCGGCCTGCCTGTTGGTGCCATGCTCTGCACCCATGCCGCTGCGCATGCCATCGTTCCCGGCCAGCACGGTACCACCTTCGGCGGCAATCCGCTCGCCTGTGCTGTCAGCATCGCCGTTCTTGAGGAGATTGAGTCCTCTCATCTGCTTGATCACGTGAGCAGCACCGCCGAATACTTCTTCCAGCAGCTGCATCAGCTTGCTGCCGATTCGCCCGCCATCACCGATGTTCGCGGCCTCGGCCTGATGATCGGCGTCGAACTCAGCCGGGCCGATCTCGCCGAGGCCGTCGTCAAACGCATGATCTTTGACGAGCACATCCTGCTCAACCGGACGGGCGAAACGGTCCTGCGCTTTCTGCCGCCCTTTCTGATCGGGCGCGACCACGTCGACCGCGTTGTCGCCGCTCTTGACCGGTCTCTCCATGCCCTCACCCGCCGGGAGACCGGCGCGCAGGCCAGCACAGAGGAGGTACTCACCCATGGGTAGCAAGACACTCGAGTGGAACGGCGCAACCGATCCGTCCCAGGCACCCAGAAGAACCGTCTCCCTCGGCATCAGTTCCGACGCCGCCTTCGCCGAGACTGCCAAGGGCCTGCGCGGCCGCGACCTGACATCCATCGCCGACCTTTCCGTCCAGGAACTCGCGGCCATCATGGAGCTTGCGCACGCCGTCAAGGCCTATCCTTCAGACTTCCGCCACGCCCTTGACGCGCGGCAGCTGGTGCTCATCTTTGAAAAGGCCTCGCTGCGCACACGGCTCACCTTTGAGTCGGCCATCAACACCTGCGGCGGCAACGCCATCTTCGTCGACCAGACCGCCTCCGTGCTCGGTGAGCGCGAGTCGCTCCCCGACGTCGCTCACAACATCGAGCGCTGGATGGACGTCATCGTCCTCCGCACCTACGCTCACGACACCATCACGGAGATGGCTGCCGCTTCGCGCGTTCCCATCATCAACGCCCTCTCCGACCTCGAGCACCCCTGCCAGGCCATCACGGACTTCTTCACCCTTGAGGAGCGTTTCGGCTCCTGCGAGGGCCTGAAGTTCACCTACGTCGGCGACGGCAACAACGTCTGCCACTCCCTCATGCTGGCCGCCGCTCTGCTCGGCACCCACATGACCGTTTCCACGCCAAAGGGCTACGCTCCGGATCTCGACATCATTCACCGCGCCATGGCACTCGCGGAAAGTACCGGCGGCAGCCTCCAGCTGCAGGGAGACCCCGTCAAGGCTGTTGCCGATGCGGACGCTGTGTACACCGACGTCTGCATCTCCATGGGCCAGGAGAACGAGACCACCAAGCGCACTCCGATCTTCAAGCCCTATCAGGTCAACGAAGCGCTCATGGCACACGCTTCCAGTCAAGCCGTCTTCATGCACTGCCTTCCCGCCCATCGCGGGCAGGAGGTCACCGACGACGTCATCGACTCCGAGCGCTCCGTCGTCTTCGACCAGGCGGAAAACCGCTATCACGCCCAGAAGGCCATCCTGCTCATGCTGCTCGGCGGTGCCAAGCGCATTCCCCGCGACCGCAGCATCCACGGGAAGCGCCGGAAGACGTTGGTCTAACGCAACCATCCCTTTTCGCGAAACGATCGCGACGGCGGTCAAAGCGCCAACATCCATCTCTCGCGTCCGCACGACTGCACGAAAGGCACCCCTGATGTCCGTCATTCTCGAATCGCTTCCCCTCGGCCAGAAGGTCGGCATCGCCTTCTCCGGCGGTCTCGACACTTCGGCTGCGCTTCACTGGATGAAGAGAAAGGGTGCGCTCCCGTACGCCTACACAGCCAACCTGGGCCAGCCGGATGAGAGCGACTACGATGCTATCCCTCGCAAGGCAATCGAGTACGGAGCCGAGAAGGCGCGGCTGATCGACTGCCGCGCGCAGCTCGTCCGCGAGGGCCTTGCCGCGCTTCAAGCCGGTGCCTTCCACATCACCACCGCGGGCGTCACCTACTTCAACACAACACCCATCGGCCGAGCCGTCACCGGTACGGTGCTCGTTAGCGCCATGCACGAAGACGGCGTGGACATTTGGGGTGACGGCTCCACCTACAAAGGCAACGACATTGAGCGGTTCTATCGCTACGGCCTCCTCGTCAACCCAGACCTCAGGGTCTACAAGCCGTGGCTCGACCCCTGCTTCATCGACGAACTCGGCGGCCGCGCGGAGATGTCCGCCTTTCTGCGCAGCAGCGGCTTCGACTACAAGATGTCCGCCGAGAAGGCCTACTCCACTGACTCCAACATCCTCGGCGCGACCCACGAAGCCAAGGACCTCGAACACCTCTCCAGTTCTATCGAGATTGTCTCTCCTATCATGGGCACCGCCTTCTGGCGTGACGACGTCGCCATCGCTCCCGAAGAGGTCACGGTCCGCTTCGAAGAGGGCACACCCGTCACGCTCAACGGCACTGCCTTTCCCGGCCCGGTCGAACTCATGCTGGAGGCAAACCGCATCGGCGGCCGCCACGGCCTCGGCATGAGCGACCAGATCGAGAACCGCATCATCGAGGCAAAGAGCCGCGGCATCTACGAGGCCCCCGGCCTGGCGCTGCTCTTCATCGCCTACGAGCGCCTCATCACCGGCATTCACAACGAGGACACCATCGAGCAGTATCGCGAGAACGGCCGCAAGCTTGGCCGCCTCCTCTACCAGGGCCGCTGGTTCGATCCGCAGGCACTCATGCTCCGCGAAGCCTCGCAGCGCTGGGTCGCCCGCCCTGTCACCGGCGAGGTCACCCTCCAGCTCCGCCGCGGCAACGACTATTCGATCCTCAGCACCGAGAGCGCGAATCTCACCTTCGCCCCCGAACGCCTCTCTATGGAGAAGACCGAATCCAGCTTCTCTCCCCGCGACCGCATCGGCCAGCTGACCATGCGCAACCTCGACATCACCGACACCCGCGCCAAACTGCAAACCTACGCCGCCTCCGGCCTCCTCCGGCCTCGTGACAGCTCGGAGATGCCGCAGCTTAAGAGCGCGGAGTAGCCAACGAGGCATGATGTCCAACGAATCGACAAAGATGTGGTCGGGCCGTTTCCGCGAGCCGCTCAATCCGCAGTTCGAAGAGTGGCAGCGCTCCTTCCCTTTCGACTGGCGGCTCATTCCGCAGGAGCTCAAGGCCAGCAAGGCGCACGCCGCCATGCTCACCGCTGCCGGCATCCTCACCCCAGGCGAACAAGCGCAGATCACCGGCGCTCTGGATGCCCTCGCAACCGAGCACCGCGGCCTCGGCACTGCACCCGGCATCACTCCCGCGACCGCACCGGAGGACGTCCATCACTTCGTCGAGCTGGAACTCACCAGGCGCATCGGCACGCTCGCCCTCAAGCTGCACACCGGCCGCTCCCGCAACGAGCAGATAGCCACCGACCTCCGGCTCTTCGTGCGCGACGCAATTGACGCCGCCACGAAGGACCTTGCCGCCTGGGCCTCTGCGCTGCTCTCCCTTGCGAACACCGCCGGCGACAGCACCATGCCCGGCTACACCCACCTGCAGCGTGCCGAGCCCGTCCTCGTCGCCCACTGGCTTCTCGCCTACGTCGAAATGACCCTCCGCGACCTCTCCCGCCTCACCGACGCACGCCGCCGCATGAACCTTTGCCCGCTTGGCTCCGGTGCCATCGCCGGCGCCACCCTCCCGCTCGACCGCACTGTTGCAACCCGCGCCCTCGGCTTCGACGGCCCCACCGCCAACAGCATGGACAGCACCAGCGATCGCGATTTCGCGCTCGAGTTCGCGCAGGCCGGCAGCACGATCGGCCTCCATCTGTCGCGCTTTGCCGAGGAGATCACCCTCTACGCCACCCAAGAGTTCGGCTTTCTCGATCTGCCCGAAAGCTTCTCCACTGGCTCCTCCGCCATGCCGCAGAAGAAGAACCCCGATTTTACCGAGCTCGTGCGCGGCAAGAGCGGCCGCCTTCTCGGCGCCGCCACCACCCTCGCCACGGTCCTCAAGGGCCTTCCACTCGCCTACAACAAGGACCTGCAGGAAAGCCAGGAAGCCACCTTTGCCGTCGCTGAAGTCCTCGGCGGCATGCTTCCTCTCCTTGCCCCGTTCACGCGCGCCCTGCGCTTCCGCTTTGACCGCATGCACCAGGCCTCCACGCTCGGCTACCTCAACGCCATGGCCGCCGCCACCTATCTCTCCCATCGGGGCGTTCCCTTCCGCATGGCGCACGAAAAGGTTGGCAACGCTGTCCGCTTCGCCCTCGACTCCGGACGCGAACTCAACCAGCTCACCGCCGAAGAGTTGCGTCGCTTCGGAGAGGAGTTCGGCCCGGACTTTCACGACGCAATCTCTCTCCGGTCCACCGTGGACTGCCACGACGTGCCCGGCGGCACCGCTACCGCCCGCGTCGCACATGCTCTTCAGGATGCACACGTACGCCTTGCGGCCCTGAATAACTCCTCAGCACCCGCGGAGGCCGCCCCATGACACAGCTCCACGTGCGCACCGCGCGCCTGCCGGACGCCGCCAACATCTTCGAACTCGTCAACTCTCTCTCCGGCGACGGCACACTTCTACGCCGCCAGTACGCCGAGATCTGCGAAAACGTCCGCGACTTCCACGTCGCCGAGACGGACACCGGTATCTTCCTTGGCTGCGGCGCTCTTCACCTCTACGGCCCGCACCTCGCCGAGGTGCGCTCCATCGTTGTCCGCCCGGAGGCGAAGGGCCGCGGTGCCGGTGGCTCGCTGCTCACCGCGCTCCTCAAAGAGGCTGAAGAGAACGGCGTCCAAACCGTCTGCCTCTTCACCCGCATCCCGGACTTCTTCTTCAGCTACGGCTTCCGCACCACCATGGACCGCACCGCGCTCCCGGACAAGATCTACAAGGACTGCCAGAACTGCCCGCGCCTCCACGCCTGCGATGAGGTCGCCATGATGCGCGGCCCCGTGCCCAAGGTCGCCGTGCTCGGCCCCACCCGCATCGGCACGCCGGAGCTTGTGCCCCTGCAGATCGGCTTTGACAGAACGCGGCGCGAGGAGACCGTCCTCGCCACCGGGCAGAACCGTTAGCCGGTGCGCATCGCGCCTATCCCGCCCCTGGCGGCATCGTAAGAGCATGAAC
>CAXTSF010000021.1:0-23393 GCA_964246865.1 uncultured Terriglobus sp. | reverse complement strand
GTTTCAGGCACGCCGGTCTCTTGCAGGTTTGTTGTGAGCCGGGCCACCGCGGACATGGCCTGCGGAAGATTCCAGTAGTAGCGCATGCGGTCACTGTAGCTGTAGACGCGCAACCGTCGCTGGACCTGCAGGTCACCCGAGTAGTAACTTCGCCAGGACTCTGGGTTTGCGAGCATGACCTGCTCCATCACCTCCGGCAGATGGGAGGCCTGCTCGTTCGCCAACAGTTCCTGCTCGATCGCAGCCAGGCCGACCAGCGCCTCGCGCAGAGCAAACGTCAGCGCCGGTCCGACCTTGAGTATGGGAAATCCACCCTGCACCAGCTGACCATATGCTTCGGGCCGCTGATAGTCCGTGGAGTGCGCCTCAAAAACCATATGCCCGGTCAGACGGATCCAGTGGGACAGTTCTACGGTCGCTTCGGGCACGAAATCGACAACGCTCTCATGATCGAACTCGACGCCCGGCTGCACGACCATGGCGAGCACGCGTTGCCATGCGCCTTCCAGTCCCTGCGCCAGAAAAGCCTCGCGGTGCACCGCGTATGTCTCCTGAATGGCGGAGACGGAGGTGACTGCAAGCCCTGCAAGGGCGTGCGTGGCACCACCAGGCGTTGGCACCTCTGTGCCGATGACGTACACGGGCGCAGGCAGGTTCTGCGCGCGCGCCGTTTGGTCCGCGGCTTCGCACATCTGTGCCGCTCTGGCCGCCACCGTTGCATCGGACAGGGGCGCGGTCTCGCCGCCGCAAGGCATGCTGGCGTCCAGGTGGATCTTCGTGAAGCCGGCAGCGACGTACTCGCGCACCATGATGACCGCATGGTGCACCGCCTGCTCCGGCGCGAGATGTTTCCATGGATTCGGCCCGAGATGATCGCCGCCCAGGATGAGGCGCTCGAATGGCAGTCCGGCACGACCGGCTATGCTCTCCACCAACCGGCGGAAGTCGGCCGGCCGCATACCGGTGTAGCCGCCAGCCTGGTTGACCTGGTTGGAGGTCGCTTCAATCAGGAGCAGGCTGGCATCCTCACGCGCCTGTTCCGCGGCGGCGCGCAGCACCAGGGGATGCGCAGAACAGACGGAGGTGATGCCACGCTGAGGGCTGCCCTGCCCTGCGCCGTCGAGTAGATGCCGCTGCAGCAGGTGCATTAGAGGACTCCTGCGGGTGTCCGCTCTTGCGCAGGACTGAACCGCTCGATGGAGAAAAGGTCGATGTTGTGCCGCGACCTCCGCTCGACGACAAGGTCGCCCAGAATCTCGCCGATGACCTGGGCAAATTTAAAGCCATGGCCGGAGAACCCTGCCGCCACGGTTACGCCTGGATACGACGGGTGAGGGCCGATGAGAAAGTGTTCGTCTGGCGTCATAGTGTAGAGGCAGGTCTCGGCGCGCAACAGCTTGCCCGCCAGGCTGGGGAGAGTGGTTGCAAGCCGCTCGCGAACGATGGCCTCGTCACTCGGACGGATTGCCCGGTCGACCGTATCGGGCGTGCAGACCTCCTCCAGCGCGTGCAGAGCGACCTTGAGACCTTCCTGGGCCGGACCGGTGAGAGGAAACCCGTAGATCAACGGATGCTGCCCGTCGCCCTCGATCAGGTAGACAGGAAAATGGTCTTCTGTGAACGCGGCGATGCTTTCCTGCGGCTGGAACCAGCACAGCACCTGTCTTGTTACGCGCATCGGCAGGCCCATGCTGGCCAGCATGGGCGGTGCCCACGGGCCGGCGGTGATCACCAGGTGATCCGCCGTGTAATCCCCGGCACTCGTGCGCACGGTCACGCCCGGACCCCGATCACTGGCCTGCCAAGCAAGTACCTGCTCGCTGGTGTGCAGCTGCGCTCCCGCACGGACAGCCTGGCGGAGTTGCTGCTGGATGCAGGCCTCGGGCCGCAGATAGCCCGCGTTCGTTTCAAGCAGGGCGTGCGTGTCGCTGCTGACCGTGAAGGAGGGAAAGCGGCCCTTCAGCTCGGCCGCGTCCAGCAGCTCATGATGGAGATCGAAAGCCTGCGCGCTCTCTGCGCTGCGCACCACCAGTTCGCCGTCGCGGGGGCCGATCACCAGGGAGCCCGGCAGGTGCAGCAGACGCTCACCGCTGTCCTGCTCCAATCGCTGCCACAGCTCGAAGGCTCGCATCAGCAGTGGGACATAACGGTGGTCTTCAAAGTAGGCCTGGCGGAAGATCCTGGTCAGCCCGTGCGAGGAGCCGTACACGTGGGGCGGCACAAACTGGTCAAAGCCGACGACCTCACAGCCACGCTCGGCCAGGTGCTGCGCGGCCGCGCTGCCCATCGCGCCCAGACCAATAACGATCACTCTCATGCGACTCCTCTGACTTGATGACGGACAAGTGGTTAGGTGCTGAGCGGGTTTGCGCTATCACCGGCAAATGTGCCGCCGCACCATTCCACGATCAGGCATGCCAGCACGTTCGTGCAGGCGAAGACCTCTTCCAATTCCACATGCTCCTCAACGGTGTGGGCAAACGCAACATCTCCCGGGCCGTAGAGGACAGCAGGGAGTTTGCCATGTTCCGTGAACAGCCGCAGGTCGGAGCCATAGGGCACACCCTGCACGCGAGGATGTTCACCCATGACGGCGCCGTGTGCCGCGCTGAGCGCATGCACAATCGGCTCTGTGAGGGAGGTCTGTCCCGGCTCAAACTGGCCCTCAAACCACTCCAGCGTGGGCGGATGCTCGCGCAGCCACGGGTCCGCTCCGGTGACGGCGGCAAGACAATTGGCCAGAGCGGAGCGGGCTGCCGCTGTGCTCTCCCCTGGGAAGACGCCAAAGCGTCCCTCGGCGGTCAGGGTCTCAGGAACGGTGGAGAGCCAGTCGCCCGCGTTGAGCAGGCCGATCGAGATCGGGGCGATGTTGTCGTCGAACTCGAAGATGCGATTGTCGTACTGCACATGGCGGTTTGCATCCAGATCCTGGATTGCCTGAAAGACCTGCTGAAACTTCTCGATCGCGCTCACGCCGAACCGCTTCATGCTGGCGTGGATCGCGCGCCCCATAATCCTGATCCGGAAGCTCAGTGCACCGGCGTGCACGGGGCAGGAGCGCAGGCGCGTGGGCTCCATCAGGATGGCGGCATCGGCGCGCACGCCCCGGACCAGCGTGGTCAGCGTGCCGACGCCTCCACTCTCCTCGCCGATCACACTTTCGATCAGCACCGGTGCTGCCGGCTGAAAGCCAAGATTCCTGAGCGCCTGCACGGCGAAGACAGCGGCTGTCAGACCTGCCTTCATGTCGCAGGCGCCGCGGCCGTAGAGCCTTCCATGGTCAACGACGCCACCCCACGGCGGAAACTTCCAGAGTGTCGCGTCCCCGATCGGCACCACGTCCATGTGGCCGTTCAGGATCAGCGAGCGTCCACCGCGCTCGCCTTCGGCCGGTTGGTGAGAGCCCTGAGCGAACCACGTGCCCACCACGTTGAGCCGCTCCGCAAAGGAGACACCATCGTCTGAGAAGGCTGGGTGATGCTCGAGTTCAGCCATGCTCGATTGCAACACCTGCACCTCAAGGCCGAGCTCCTGCAGCTTCGCGGCGAAGAAGCGTTGGGCTTCCTGTTCCTCGCCGGGCAGCGATGGGAACTGCACCAGGCGTGCAAGAAATCCGGTGGCGGGCTCGCGCAGCCGGTCTACTTCGGCCGCGATCTGTTCTTTCGGCTTCATCTTGAATCCTTCATCTGGGGTCCTCAACAAGGGTAAAAGCAACAGGAGGCGTGTCGGGCTGCTCTTCCGGGTTCGCGCGCCCAATGACGATCCAGAGCGAGACACATACAAGCGCCACGACCGTGGCTGAGCCGAAGGCGACCAGCCAACTGGAGTGGGCGACGATGATGGGCACCAGGGACGTGGACGCAATGCCACCGGCGATGCCGGCTGTGTTCATCAGGCCTGAAACGGCGGCGGCATGCGGCCCGGCCAGGGTTGTCGCGGAGACCCAGAAGCAGGTCTCGGATGCCATCAGGAAACCGACACTCAGGCAGAGCGCGGCCACACAGGTCCAGCGGGTGGGGGCGTAAGCGGCCAGCAGCAGCAGAACGCCGCTGGTGGAATAGCTCACCATGATGATCTGCTTCGCGGCAACCAGCCTCCCGGAGCGCGCCGCAAGCCGATCCATGAGGTAGCCGCCGACCGGTGTGAGCGCGAGGCCTGTTAGCCATGGCAGCGCGGCAACAAGCCCACCATTCATCAGGCTGAATCTGCGCACATCGATCAGGTATAGGTAGAGCCAGAAGACGAAGATGAATAACAGGTAACCTTCGGCAACGTAACTCGCACAGAGAAGCAGGATCTTGCGATTGCGGAGCAGTGGTGCAAATGCCGTTGCGGATGCCTGACCGGTCTCCGGAGCGGCTGTCAATGGCAGCTCAAGCTGATTGATGCCGCGGTGCTCCCGCGGCCTGTTTGTGCTGAAGAACCACCACGCCAGTCCAATGAGAAATGCGGGCACCGATGTCAGCACGTAGACCCACCGCCAGCCCATGCGCAGCATGAGCCATGACACCAGCGGTGTGGTGAAGGCGGCGGCCATGGAGGTGCCCGCAAACATGAGCGAGTTCGCGAAGCCGCGCTCGGCCGGCCGGATCCAGTTGCGGACAGCAAGCGCGCCCACCGGATAGGTCGTTGCTTCCACGCTGCCAAGCAGAAAGCGGACAAGCCACAGCAGGAGGAAAGGGCTACCCACGCTCATGAACGAGTGCGCCGGTACACCCCCTGTGAGAAGGGTGCACACGCCCCAGAGTATGGCGGATAGGGCGAGTGTGATGCGCGTTCCGTACCGGTCCGCAAAGAGGCCGGCGGGGACCTGAAAGATGGCGTAGCCGATGAGAAAGCTGCTGAAGATCTGGCCGAGCTGCACTTTGGAGAGGTGCAACTCGGGCGCCATCAGCGCGGCAGTGACCGAGATGTTAATGCGTTGCAGATAGCTGACAAATGCGAACGCCGTAAGCATGGAGGCGATCCACCAGCGGATGTTTGTCGGCTTCGTCGATTGCATTCCGAACCTGCTCGTACCGTTGGCCTTCTTGATCACGAGGATGGGTGAGCGAGCGTCTGCTGAAGATTAGAACTCGATCTTCAGGGAGAGCTGGCCGGTGCGATTACCTCCGAAGTCTGAGCCGCGGGATTGCGTGATCTGGCCGAAGCTGGTCTGGCTGATGTCGGTTGAGGGATCGGCCAGATTCGTGTGATTGAGGATATTGGTGAAGGTACCTTCCGCACGGAGACGCACCCCCTCAACAAGATTGAAGGATTTCGACAAGCCGGAAGACAGGCTCACCGAACCCGGTCCTGTGAGGTCGCCGACGCTCTCTGTACCGAAGCGGCCGATGGGCGCGGAGCCCACCCCGACATTGCAGGGCGAGACGCCGCCCGTCGCCTCCGTGGGTGCAAGCGAGGCATAGCCCGTCTGTCCAGGGCAGGCAAAGGCGTTGTTGTTGAACCAGTGATTCCGGTCGTGTGTGCTGCTGCGGCCGTTGGCCACACGGTCAGGACGCTGTGCAGCACCGCCCACAAAGGTGCCCGAACCAGTGCCCGAAGGATCAATCGATCCATTTGGCATATACGCGGTCAGGAAGGTGCCGCTCTGCACCAGGAAGATGTTGCTCAGCTGCCAACCGCCGAGGGCGAGATCGGCTAGACGGCCCATGTTGCCGTCAAAGCGCTTGCCTCGTCCAACCGGCAGCTCATAGATCACCGTACTCAGCCAGCGATGCCGCCGCGTCGCGGAGACGTTGCCGTAGTCGGCATGCTGATCGAAGCTGTCGGTCGGACTATAGCCGCCTTGCTCGTCGACAAATCCAGCTCCCGCGAAATTATTGAAGGAGCCCTGATTGTCCGAAAGATTCTTGGCGAGGGTGTAGTTGGTATCGAAGGACAACCCATTCGTCAGGCGATGCGACAGCTCGGCCTGCAGGGCGTTGTAGTTCGCCGAGGCGGACGTGCTGCGGCGGGTGATCTGGTAGAAGTTTGGGAACGGATATGCACTCTGGGGCTGGTCGCTTGCCCGGATGGTCGAAGAGCGCGGCAACTGGTTGAACTGCGGCTGCCAGATCAGATGCCAGGTATGCAGCCCGATGTAGGAGATGCGGCCGCCGATGTTGTGACCGAAGTCGTGGTCGATGGAGACGTTCGACTGCAGCGAGTAGGGATCGTGCCAATTGGTGTCGACGGCGGCATAGAAATACACGCTGCCGAAGGCCGGAGCAAAGGTGTTGTTCAGCGCGCTCGTGGTTGCCGGAAAGGAGAAGGCAGGGCCGGTGGGCGTGTAGGTGTTGGTAAAACTTTGGCCGTTGGCCTGGAGGCTTTGCGCGATCGCATAAAACAGCGCGCCAGTGGTGGTGATGTTGTAATAGCCTGCGCCGCCGCGAATGGCAGTGCGGTCGTTGCCAAAGGGCCGGTAGGCGAAGCCGAGACGCGGCTGAAAACGCAGGTTGGGCGTTTTGCGCAGGCCCTCCGGGAGACCCGCCTGGGTGTTCGTGACCACGGGTGTGCAGGGTGCCCCGTTCACCGCGGCATTGGTGGCATACGGGTTATTAATGCCCGGGCTGGAGCAGGCGTTCACATTGGCGAGCTCCTGCACGTTGAGCGCGCTGGCATAGCCGGCCGGATAGATGAGCCGGCCCGAGCGCGGGATGGACGGGTCGAAGTTACCGGCAAGGCCGCCCTGTGCCACCAGCGCAGGATGGTAGTCGTAACGAAGCCCGAAGTTGAGCGTCAGGTTTCCCGTTGCCTTCCACACGTCCTGCACATAGAAAGCGTAGGAGTTTGCCGTCCCGTTGTTGTCCTGATTGATGGTGTTCGTCTGGGACTGATACGGGACACCGAGCAGGAAGTCGGCGAACTCCTGGCCGGGCAGGTCTGCGGTTCCGGTAGCGGACGTGCCCGGATTCGAGTTGAAGAGGAAGTTGTCGTATCCGGCACCGGCTTCGGTGTCCGCCGAGAAGTGACGAATGTCCGCGCCGAAGCGAAGTGTATGCGCGCCACGCTGGACCGTGAAGTTATCGACGAACTGGAAGATGCGCGAGCGCTCTTCAAATCCAAGGCGTGAGCCGACGGAGTAGACCTGATTGAACTGAATATGAGGCGTGCCGTTGAAAAACTTGGGCGTCAGGCCGGCAAGCCCGGTGGAGGTGTTGAACGCCGTTCCGTTGAACGGGTTGGCGTTGCCGTCCCGCTCCAGGGTGAAACCGAAGCGAAACTCATTGGAGAGACGCGGCGTGAAAGCGTAGGTAAAGCTGCTGGCAAGAATGCGGTATTTTGCGAAGGCTGTGCTGTAAGGAAGCGCCAGATCGGCAGGTTGCAGCTGGTCGGCGTTCTTGAAGGTGTAGCGGCCAGATACGGTGGCACGCTGACCAAAGATCTGATCGCCGCGCACATCGAACTGATTGGAGCTGATGTCGTCGCGCCGGGTGCTCAGGTAATTGTATCCACGAGTGGCGATGGAGGTCTGCAGCGACTCACCCGCATACTGTGGAGACGGGTCAGGGTAGAACGGCAGGAAAACCGCCGCGCTCCCATTGATGGGAACGACATTGTTGGCGTAGACACCGCCCGTGAAGGGGTTGTGCAGAGGCGTCGACGTTTCCTGAGAGAAGTCTCCCTTCTTCATGAGTGCCGTGGGCACCCTGGCCTGAAGGACGTTGGACTGCGGATAGCGAAGCCCCTCGTACGCACCGAAGACGAAGGTCTTGTCCCGTCCGTGATAGAGGTGAGGGATGACGACCGGCCCACCCAGGCTTGCACCGTAGTCGTTGGCCACCTTGTGCGGCTTGTTGGCACGGTTTGTGCCATAGGGCGTGGCATCCAGAAACTGGTTCTGCAGGTACTCGTACACAGAGCCGTGCACGGTGTTGGTGCCGCTCTTGGTCACAGTTGTGATCTCACCGGGCTGCCCATATTCGGCGTTGTTGTTGACGCCGTCCACCCGGATTTCCGCGATCGATTCCGCCGAGGGAAAGGCGTCCTGCTGCACGTTGTTGTTCGTCTGGTTCTGCGCGGAGATGCCGTCAACCGTCGTTTCTGTCTGCGAGGGCAGGCCTCCCTGGATGGAGAAGCGGCTACCCGGCGAGGGGTGTGTTGATGGTGCCGGCGGGTACGCAGCGGTGTCCGGCTGCACACCGGGAAGGGCCTGAACAACGCTCAACGGCGAGGTCGAACCCGCGCCGCGATAGTTGGCCGGCAGATCAACGACGTCACGCGGAGAAAGCGCAGCGGAAATCTGTCCCGTCTCGGTCTGAATGACACCGGCCTCGCTGGCGTTGACCGTCACCGTCTGCTTGTCAGAAGCCACGGTCAAGGTCACGTCATAGCGCAGCTGCTGACGCACATCCAGCTGCAGACCCTTTGCGAGATTTGTCGTGAAACCGCCCGCCGTGGTGGTGACGTCATACGTGCCGGCGTCAACGTTCAATGCGTTGTAGTTGCCGGCGCCGTCCGCGGTCACGGTCCGGTCGGCATTCGTCTCAGTGCGGTGCAACACGACCTGCGCGTTGGGCACGACGGCTCCGGAGCTGTCGCGGACCGTACCCGAGATGCTGCCCAGCACGGACTGAGCGTGGGCTGACCCCATGCCGAGCATCACGAACAAACAAACCAACGCCATGCCTGAGAAATAAAGTGCGCGCAAACACCTGGACATACGGGTGACCTTTCCCGACGGAAGTGGAAGTCCGGCCCCGGAATGCAGCAGCACCGGGGCGGATATGAACAGCGTAGCTAGCTGGCGGCAGAGTTCTGAAACGCCAGTTTCGACTGAAAGATTGTGAAAGGATGGTAACGCGACGCGGACAGGAGTCAAGTCTTTCTACACTTTTATGGCAGATATTGATGGTGCGGCAAACGCAGCCCTCAGCACTGGTGGCAGCCTGCTTTGCTGCGAGTGGACGTAGAGGGCGGCACATCGTTCGCCGGGTTCACGTCGAAAAAGCCATTCGGCTTCAGCAGAAAGCCGATGTACGCCGCCGGCATCACGGGATAATCCTCACACCGCGGGATGTGCGTGTGGCCGAAGGTATACCAGAACACCACGTCTTCGTTCTCAATGGGCCGGTCCGCCTGTACCCATCGAGGCAGGCCGTCACCGCCCGCACTCTGATTCGGGTAGTCACCGGCCGCATATCGTTCGTCCTCGCGGTAGGGCGTCACCCAGACGTGGTGGTCGACAAAGCCGGCACGGCGGCGCCACCACGCCTCGGGCGAGGCAAAGGGGACGGCAGTGTCGCCCGGCATAAACTTGTAACCGACCGGCTTACCCATGGCATTCGTGACCGATGGATTGATCACCTTCCAGGTTCTTGAGGTTTCCGTGTTCACATGCGCAAGCGCCTCGGACTCGGTGGTTAGATTGGTCGCACGCGCCTCAAAGGCATTGCCGAACGGATTGCTTGCACCGATGGGCTCACCGACGACATCCACCCGCTGCACAGTGTTCTGAACTCCGTCCACCGCAAAGTCGAGCCGGACATTGAAGAAGTGCTGATGATTGGGCGCATACAGCAGCGGAGCGATCACCGTTCCATACTTCGGCATCTCTCGCTCGTGCACAGTGCCAAGCGACAGCATGCCGGTCAACTTGATCTCAAACTGAATATTCCCGTCCTGGTAGAAGTACCAGAAGAAGCCGTACTCATAGTTCTCGACGGTAGAAACGGACGAGACCACAAGCCGTCGTGAGCGCCGGACCTCGGGTGTGGCCAGGCGCCGGTCCGTATGCTTCCATAGAATGCCGAAGTCCTCCTCATGAATGCAGATCGCGTTCTCGATCGTCAGCGGCCCGCCCTGGCTGTTGCAGAGGTCGCCATTTAGATAGGCAATGTGCCCGAGACAATCACAGCCAAGCTTCAGGCTGTTGGCGCACATGCCCATGCCGTACTCGCCGACATCGAAGGCATTCTTGCGGGCCTGCGTGGGTCCGGGATCACCATAAGGAACCACCATTTCGGTGAGTGATGCGCGGTAGAGGATCGGGCGCTGCCGGCCCTGGTCGCTGTAACGGATGTCATGCAGCGTGAGGCCTTCTCGCGCGCTGAAGCCCACCACCAGGCTCCAGTTCTGCCATGCGAGTCGCTTCCCTGTCAGCCGGAAGCTTGGGCCCTCCGGCTGGGTAATCTCGAGCGGTTGGATGTCCGTACGCTGATCCGGGACGCGATCGGCCGCATAGTTGCCGGCCTGCAGCGGCAGCGGCCACGTGCCGTACTCCTCCACCCGGATCACTTCCATGCGGTTGAGATCGACCACCGGCCGTATGCCCTCCAGCGGACGCGCATATCCATTGTCGGTCGCATCGGCACGCAGGAAGCAAAGCGGGCGTGTCAGCCGATGCGTCTGCTCCTCCTCTGCTCCGTAGTTGCCGGCACTCCAGATATCCACCATCACCAGCTGCGGATCAATATCGCCGTACTGACGTTGCAAGGCGTCGCGAAACAGCGGGCTGGCCAACACAGCCTGTTCGCACTCCACCTGTTCATCCATCGACAACATGGGTTGCGCACCTGCAGGGCCGTCGGCCCACTCGGCTACGTGACCGGACACCAGGTCCAGCCGGGCAACGTAGCTTGCGTTCCTGGCGTTGTCGAAGAGGACTGCGACTGCCTCGCGACTGGCAATCGGCTGCGCAGGCCATGCGTAGACGGCGGCCTTCTCCGGCTCGCGCAGGGTTACGCTGATGACCCGAGTGGTGGGCGTGCAGGCCGCATGAGCCTTGATCAGACGAACGGCCTGTGCGATCTCTTCGGCGGTCAACGGTTCTAGGGGGTGCAGGGACATGTTCAGAGACTCCTGTGAGAACTGCTGGGAATGCGCAAGCGCTGCATGACACCCTGACTGGCAGGGCACTTACGGGCGTGCAAAGCCAGAGGCTCTCTGGCAGGGATCCGTGGTAACAACAGCCATCTCGGGGCGCGTAGCCTGGGTGCCTCTCACGGAGGGAGTCGATCTTTGGGAGAATGTTCCGCCTAGTGTCCATCCAGCCCGGCGTGCTGTCAATCGTGAACTTGCGCTCGAAGAGGTGTTGTGCGCAAGCACGCTGCTGATCTAGCCGAAACACTTCGACAGATAGACTGAAGCCGGGCGCGATCGGCGTAGAGCCATGCTCGGCCCAACTTTATGCAAGGAACTTCTATGACAGATCCGAATGGGGTGTTTCTTTCGAGCGGTAGCGTACTCATGCGCGAGATCATGCAGCAGCCAATGCTATGGCCGGCTACCCTGGAGCGCATCTCCGCTGCCAGCCCCGCTGCAGAGTTGCTCCACTTACCTGTCGTGCTGACCGGCGCCGGCACATCCGCCTATGCAGGCGCGGCCATTGCGGCCGCATGGCCGGGCGCGCGAGCCGTGCCCACAACCGACCTGCTGCTCATGTCGAGTGAAGAGATTGCGGGTGCCCTTCCGGAGTTTGCGCGGGGTGGCCTGCTGATTTCGCTTGCGCGTTCCGGCGACAGTCCGGAGAGCGTCGCCGTGGTCGAAAGATTGCAGCGGCTGCTCCCTGCGGTGCAGCATCTTGCCATCGTGTGCAACGCCGCCGGAAGGCTCGCCCACCTGCCGGGGGTTACCGTCATCTGCCTCGACCCGCGGACGAACGACCAGAGTCTCGCCATGACGGCATCCTTCTCGAACCTGGTGCTGGCAGGGCTCTGCCTGTGTCAACGCGAAACGATTGCCGTGCACCTCCCCGCGACCTGCAGGCGCGCTTCTGAGCAGATGCACGCCATGAACGAGCTTGCAGAGCAGGTCGTGCACGGTTGCGGCAGTCGCCTCGTGCCTCTCACCTCAAAGATGCACGCTCTGGCACAGGAGACCGCGATCAAGGTAGTCGAGCTCACCGGCGGCCGCACCACGCCACTGCCGGAGACCTTTCTGGGCCTGCGTCACGGGCCGGTAAGCTACCTTCGCCCGGACACCTGCGTGCTCTGTTTTGCCTCCACCGACCCGGCCACGCACCGTTATGAGATGGACCTGATGCGCGAGCTGCGGGCGAAGGGTCTGGGACGGCTGGTGTTGGTCGCTGCATCCGCTGAAGGCTCCGATTGTGACTGGTTTGTGCCCGCGGTCGCCCCTGATTTGCCTGATTCGCTACGAACACCGTTTGAGGTGGTCTTTTCGCAGCTGCTCGCCTTCCACTTCAGCCGGCGTGACGGCATCGATCCGGACAACCCAAGCCCGGACGCGACCGTCACCCGCGTGGTCACGCAGTTCCAAACGTATGCCGATGAGCTCTGACAGCCCGTCTGTACTGGTAGCTGTTTGTCTCTCTTTCGAAAGTGAGGCAGCCGGGCAAACTGCATCAGTACCGCACTTGCGGAGCAGTGGGAGGCTCGATATGGGCTTACGTTTTTTGCGTTTCGGCACGGACTCCGGCTGAGACCGGCAGCGCGCTTGAACAGGCGGGGCTGGCAGTATGTGGGATTTCACAGCCGTTGACACGATCTCGCGTCCGGTGGAATGTCCTTCGCCAGACCGAAATTATCTCCAAAATGCCGTGACGGATTCTGTCTTTGGCTCCGCAGGTAGGACTCGAACCTACAACCCTTCGGTTAACAGCCGAATGCTCTGCCATTGAGCTACTGCGGAACAGGGTTACGAGGTGCCGGCGGGCGGGCGCCGGCTCAACTCGTAGACTCAGTTATAGCAAAGCGGCCGTATCCGGTCAAAAGAATGCATCCCTGCCTTGCAGGGTGATGGCGCGAACAGTAGACTCCCGGCATCGGACGATCCCATGCCCATGAGGAGTGAACCTGCATGAACAAGCCTCGCATTTCAAGACTCCACCGCAACCAGGTCTCCCCAGACATTATCGATATCTATGACCGGAGCCTTGCGGAGCGTGGCAACGTTCCTTATTTCTTCCGGACGCTCGCGCATCGCCCAGAGATTATGCAGACGGCGATCGCACACCTGAACGCAATCATGAATACAGGAACTGTGCCGAAGGCGCTCAAAGAGCTGGTCATCGTGCGGACGTCGCAGTTGAACTGCACCGAATACTGCCTTGCCTCGCATACGGCGCTGGCGAAGAAGCTGGGGTGGACCGACGCCCATATCGCGGCGCTTGGCCGCGCGGCTGAGAGCGACCTGTTTACCGAAAGCGAGAAGGCGGCCCTCCATCTGGCAGAGAGGATGACGACACGTCCCAGAGAGTACAGCGATGCCGAGTTTGCGGAGCTGTCTCGCTTCTTCGACGAAGGAGAGATCGTGGAATTGATTGCGGCAATCGGCCTGTTCAATGACTTCAATCGCGCCAACGATCTGCTCCAGATGGAGCCGACACAGCCAGCCACGACGGAAGAGCTGGAAGCGGCCGGACTTCTCCGGGCGGTTTAGCCTGAGAGTGGCCTTCCTTTCACGGAAAAAGCAGGACCGCGAGGCTGTAGGTGGAGAGCCCATCCGTTCTGCCCGCCGGGCACGCGCCAATCGCGGCGGACTGGTAGCGCGGCGATAGCAGCCGTGTCTGTAGCTGCTCGGGAAGCTGGCCGAGGTCACTGGTGGTGTAACGGATCACAAACCAGGGGCGCGGGCCGGCATAACCCGTCTGCATGCGGCAGGTATCGCGTGCATTCTCTGTGGCAGAAATCCTGCTCATCCCCGCCGCTGCGAGCGAGTGGAGAACCTGCTGCTCCTGTTGCGAGAGTGTGAGATTCGCGATGTCACGCCCGAAATCCTCCACGATCCAGAAGCGCCCTCCCTCGGGAACGACGGCTACGCCGATGGAGGTGACGCGAGCATCCAGGATATGTTCGCGGTGATGCGGGGAGCGCATGAAGGCGCTGTGCATGCCGGACAGACCATCGCCCGAGCCTACATTTTCCGTGACGTGTGAAAGGTGCGCACCGGCCTCGGCGGCGCGGAGTCCCAACTCGCGCTCGTCTGAGAACTGGTGCGCGATGGCGTGCTCCTGGCGCATGCGTTCGGCGTGCCGGCGGGCAGCGGTGGCGAGGGCAGGACTTGGCAGCAGCTTTGGAAGATTGTGGGCGGCTCGCTCCGCGTCAATGGCACTGACGAGGTACTGTTCGGCCAGGGTTTGCGAACGCGCAGGCTGCGCGCCGGCAAAGATCGCTGCCACGAAGAGGACTGCGGCGAAGAATGGGTTTGGATGCTGCATGCTGACCGCTAAGACACAGGTTCGGTGGCGGAGACGCGGTGTCCGTTCCGCGTCAGTTCCGCAGAGGTGGCAGCTCCGCACGGTAGCGGAGCAGCAGACCGCTTAGCCGTGTTGCCGACCAGTAGCGCGGGCCATACCGTTTTGGATCATCAAGGGTGCGCAGCAGCCAGCCCAGGTAGAAGCGATCTGCCCAGACCGGAATATGGACCTGGTCCCCGGAAAGAAAGGCAATGGCGGCACCGATGCAATGAATCCCAGGCAGGTAGGATAGGTGCCGCCGGAGATAGAGGCCGAGCCGCTCCTGCGTACCGCCGCCGATGGTGACGATGATGTTTGCCGGGCGAAGGCGCTCGAGAGTGTCGAGCAGTTCCGGATCCTCAATGGCTGCAGGGCCGTACATGGGGGCGCAATAGACGTGCGTTTTCGGGACGGCAATCCCCTGCTCGGCCAGCCAGTGCAGATTGCGCTCCGCAGAGTGCTTGCCTGCCATCACCCAGAGGGTGCCGCCAGAGGTGCGGATCTCCGGGCGGAGCAGAAGCTCGCGGAGATACTCGAGGCCGGAGAGCCGGCGAAGCTTCTCTCGGCCGATCCGGTTCCATAGCAGGACCATGAAGGCGCTGTCCGGGATGACCATATCTGCCTCGAGAAGGGCCTCCCGGTAGTTCCGGTCGGTAGGCAGGTCCTTCAGCGCGGGTGCCGCGGGGACGACAAGAAGACCGCCCCGCAGCATGCGATCGACTGCATCGCGAACGTTGCCGGTGAAAAAAGGAATGCCAAGAACAGAACAGAGATTCGTCATGGTTCAGTTGCGGCCGGTTGGAGGGGTCTACTAGTGCGCCCCGACAGGCTGTGCCGCCATCATCTCCTGCTCGATCCAGTGATATGTCTTTTCCAGGCCGTCCCGAAGCCGGATGGATGGCGCCCAACCCATCTTTTCCAGGATGAGCGTGTTGTCTGAATTGCGACCGTTCACGCCCTTGGGTGCGCCGAGGTTGTAACGCCGTTTGAGCTTTACGCCGGCAATCTCCTCGGCAATGCTGACCAGCTGATCGATGGTGACGAGTTCGTCGGATCCGAGGTTGAGCGGCTCGTGGATGTCGCTCTCGGCCATCATCTGGGTGCCTTTAACGCAGTCGTCGATGTACATGAAGGACCGTGTCTGCTTGCCATCGCCCCAGATCTCGATCTCATGCTTGCCGGAGTGTACGGCTTCAAGAACCTTGCGGCAGGTGGCGGCGGGTGCCTTCTCGCGGCCGCCGGTCCAGGTGCCGTAGGGTCCGTAGACGTTATGGTAGCGGGCAACACGCGTCTGCAGACCGTAATCCTCCTCGAAGTGGCGGCACATGCGTTCGGTGAAGAGCTTTTCCCAGCCGTACCCATCCTCCGGCAGCGCGGGATAGGCGTCCTCTTCCTTTAGGGCAACGACGTCGGGCGACTTCTGCTTGTCGCCGTTATAGACGCAGGCCGATGATGAAAAGAAGAAGCGCTTCAGGCCCTCCTCCTTCGCCGCCATGAGCAGATGCGTTCCCGTGAGAACCGAGAGCATGCACAGGGCCTTGTTGTGCTCGATGAAACCCATGCCGCCCATATCGGCCGCGAGATCGAAGCAGACCGTAGAACCCTCGAGCGCGTTGCGGCAATTGCTGAGGTCCTTGAGATCGAGCGAAAGATTACGCAGATCGCCGCTCTCATGGACCTGATACCACTCTCCCTGCGGCTTGATGTCTACAGCCGCGACCACATGGAGCCCTTGCGAGAGAAGGTGTTTGACGAGATGACCGCCGATGAAGCCGCCGGCTCCAGCGACAACGATGCGTTCCTGTTTCAGGTCCATGTTGGATCTTTCTGCCTCAAGGCGTCTAAGGGGAGCGTGTCAGCTCAGCATGCGTGGTTCCCTGCCGGGAGTCAACTGGGAAGAGTCGAATTCGCTACAACTTTTGGTGGTTTGACGGACAACGGCTATGCTGACTTGGATGCGAAGCCGAGCCGCTTGGGCTGCCGTGGTCGTCCTGTTCCTCTTCACCGTCCTCGCTATCTTTGCACCAGCAATTGCCCCCTCTGACCCGGCGGCGCTCCGGCTCGACAGCCGCCTGCTCTCTCCCAATGCGGCGCATTGGTTTGGCACCGATGAACTCGGGCGGGACATTCTGTCGCGCGTCCTGTTCGGGGCTCGCATCTCGCTGACGGTCGCGGTGGTGGTGGTTGCACTCTCGCTGATGGTGGGTTTTGCTGTGGGAGCCGTAGCCGGTTTCTACGGCGGCTGGCGCGACACCATCCTCAACATCTACGTCATGAACGCATTCATGGCGATGCCGGGCATCCTGCTCGCGATCGCCTTTGTTGCCTTTGCCGGGCCGGGGCTCCGGAATGTCATTCTGGCGCTGGCCGTCTCCGGCTGGGTGAGCTTCGCCCGGCTGGTGCGTGCGCAGGTGATGGAGGCACGGCAGCGAGAGTACGTGGAGGCGGCGATGGCGCTGGGGGCGAGCGATCTGCGGCTTCTGCTACGGCACATACTGCCGAACATGATTCAGCCGGTAGTGGTGCAGGCCGCTATCGCGATGGCGACGGCGATCCTGGCGGAGGCCACGCTCAGCTTCCTGGGCCTTGGCATACCGCCGCCCGCGGCAAGCTGGGGATCCATGCTGAACGACGCGCGTTCGCACCTGTTCGACGCGCCGCACATGGTGCTGTTTCCCGCCGCGGCAGTGATGCTCTGTGTGCTCAGCTTCTCCTTCCTGGGCGACGCGCTGCGGGACTATGCCGACCCACGATCGCGCTAAGGCCGGAGATGCGTGGTATGGGCCGGGAGCTGAAAGAGAGAACGCCCGGACCTCCGAAGAGGTCGACGGGCGTATCGCGAATCAACCCTCCCCCAGGGCTGTTCACGAAGACAAAAGTAGCATCCGTGCCCGGCGGCCAAAATACATCTTTCGTACTACGGCGTGACTCGACCGGAACTAGGCGGTAACACGGGAGGGGCCGGCGATGCGTGTCTGCAGGATTTCGGCAGGCGTGGTGCCGAGTCTCAGCCGGATCTGTTCCCAGGTGCGCAAGGGATCGCAGTCTTCGCGAAGCACAAGAAGCATGGAGGGCCCTGCACCCGAGAGTGCCACGCCGAGCACGTCGCCCTGCCCCGCCAAGGGCAGCAGGAGCGGCAGGAGCGGGCAGACGGCAGCGCGGTAAGGCTGGTGAAGCTGGTCGCGCATCGCCTCGGCCAGCAGGTCTCCCCGGCCATACGCGAAGGCCGCGGTGAGCAGAGCGACCCGCTGAAGATTGCCGATGGCATCCGCGCGGGAGTAAGTGTCCGGCAGGAGAGCGCGGGCCCGGCGGGTGGAGAGCGAAGTCTCCGGCAACACGAGCAGCAGGGGCCAGCTTGCCACTGGCGCAAGCGATACCGCAGCAACGCTCGTGCCGCTACCCTCGCCAACGATAGCCGAGACAGTTAAGCCGCCGAGAACGCAGGCCGCGACATTATCCGGGTGCCCCTCGCGCATGGACGCTTCCGTAAGGATCTGCTGCGGCGACCAGCCGAGCCCGCCGAAATGGGACGCCAGCGCAACACCGGCCACGAGGGCCGCGGCGGAGGAGCCGCAGCCCATGCCGAGTGGAATCTCATTGCGTATGTCCAACGCGAGTGCCGCGGCAGGGAGACCGCGATCCGCCAGTACATTGCGGTAGGTACGCAGCACGAGACTGCCGTTCACGTCACCGACCTGCGAAAGGTTTCTACCAGAGGCGGCGATGCTGTCTTCGAGCGCTGTTTGTGCCGTGATGTGCAGCGAAAAGTCCATCGCCAGACCGAGCGCGTCGAAGCCGGGGCCGAGATTGGCGGAGGTGGCTGCGAGGCGAAGATGCAGGGGCGGCGCGGGCACGTCAGAAGGCCGGAACGGTGGAGGTCTGCATGGCCATTTCTGCCTCAAGCGTGCGCAGCACAGCATCGGCATTCGCCTCGAGCACAAGAGGCGGCTTGCGGAAGGGCTCTGCCGCGGCCATGCCGGTGGCGAGCAGATCCTTGTGGAAGTCAATGGTGTACTCGGGATCCTTCAGGGTGTGGCCCGTGAGAATGAGAATGACACGCTCGCCGCTCTGGATGTGACCCTGTTCCTTCAGCTTCTTGACGCCGGCGAGCGTGACGGCGGAGGCGGGTTCGCAGCCGATGCCCTCGGCTCCAATCTGTGCCTTGGCAAGCGCGATCTCCGATTCGGACACCTGTTCGCACCAGCCGCCGGTGGACTGGATAATGCGGGCGGCTTTACGCCAGGAGGCGGGATTGCCGATGCGAATAGCGGTGGCGCGCGTGTCCGCGGTGACGGGCTGCAGCTGCTTCTCCGCATTGGTAAACCACTGGAACAGAGGATTTGCACCCTCGGCCTGGATGACGGAGATCTTCGGGATGCGATCGATGAAGCCCAGGTGACGCAGCTCCGCAAACCCCTTGCCGAGCGCGGAGCCGTTCGCGAGGTTACCACCGGGAACGACGACGTGCTCGGGCACCTGCCAGTCCAGCTGTTCACACAGTTCGATCGCCGGGGTCTTCTGGCCCTCCAGACGATAGGGGTTGACCGAGTTGAGGAGATAGATCGGGTGCCGCTGGACGAGTTCCGCGAGCATGCGGACGCAGCCATCAAAATCGGTCTTGAGCTGCACGGTGAGCGCGCCGTAGTCCATGGATTGCGAGAGCTTGCCCCAGGCAATCTTGCCCTCCGGGATAAACACGATCGAGCGCAGACCGGCGCGTGCGGCATAGGCGGCCATGGCGGCGGAGGTGTTGCCGGTGCTGGCGCAGGCCACCCAGGTAAAGCCGCGTTCGACGGCCACGGAGAGGGCCGCGGTCATGCCCGTGTCCTTGAAGGAGCCGGTGGGGTTCATGCCCTGATGCTTGGCGAGGAGGAAGTCGAGCCCCAGTGCCTTGCCACTGCGCGGCAGATCGTACAGGGGCGTGTCGCCCTCCCAGAGGGTGACTGCGCTGGCGTCGTCATGGAGGATGGGCAGAAGTTCGCGATAGCGCCAGACACCGGACTGATCGATCGGCATGGTGGAGTCGCGCCGCTCGGCCCACAGATGACGCAGTGCCGAAGCGTTGGGCCGCCGTGCGGTAGCGCTGTCCGGGCGCGTTTCGCTCCACGGGTATTCGACCTCGTAGAGCTCGCGCGAGACGGGATCACGAAAATCGCTTGCCACGGCATCTGGATCGATGCGTTCGCCGCTCTCGATGCATCGAAGCTGGTGTGATCGCACTGACATGGATACAAACAGCCTACCGCACGGACAAAGGCCCTGTCCGCATGCCGCTTCTCTTTCTCTGCGTATGCCTGCTCGTGTTCGGCGTCGGCAGCGCAGCCGCCGGCCAAAGTGCCCCGGGCAACCGCGAGCTGCGGGTAGCCGCTGCGACCGACATGCAGCCGGTCTTTGAGGCCATCGGACCTGTCTTCCAGAAACGATCGGGCATCACGCTCAAGATGTCTTATGGTTCGTCGGCAACGCTGGCGCAACAGATTGCCGCCGGCTCTCCAGTGGACATGTTCTTTTCCGCGGATTTCTATTTTGCCGAGAAGGTGGTGTCCGCAAACCTGACCGAAAGCCGGACACCCGATCCGTATGCACGCGGTTTGCTGGCGATCTGGGCACCGAAAGGATCGCGGTTGCAACCATTGAGCGTGGAGACGCTGGCACGTCACGATTTGGGCAAGGTGGCCATTGCGGACCAGGATCACGCACCCTACGGCCGGGCGGCCATGGCAGCCCTGAAGAAACTGGGTTTTGCGGAGTCCCTGGCGGGCCATCTGGTCACCGCAGAGACCGTAGGCCAGGCAGCGCAATTCGCTCTGAGCGGCAATGCGGAGCTTGCCCTGATCTCGCAGACGATCGCGATGTCTCCGCGCTACAGGGATAACGGTACGTTTGTCCTGTTTCCACCAACACAGTATCCAGAGATCCGGCAGACCGCGGTCATCCTGAAAGCATCGCCGAACCGGGCGGAGGCACATCAACTGCTGAAGTTCATGCTCAGCGATGAGGTACAGGGAAACCTTCCAAAGCTGGGTCTGCGCGCGATCAAGTGAGCCCTCTCCGGCATAACGGATCGAATCACCTACAATCGTAGGCGGGCGATCATGGGCGCTCGCTTCCGGCGAGCGCTAGCCGTGCCCTGGAGGCGGGATGGGAACGGAAACCGAGGCGCTCCTGCTCACGTTCCGGCTCGCCCTGTGGACGACGGTAGTTCTTCTGGCCCTCAGCGTTCCCCTTGCTGGCTGGATTGCGCTGGGCCGCAGTCCTGTGCGCTTTTTCGCTGAGGCTCTGGTGGCCCTGCCGCTGGTCTTGCCACCGACTGTGCTTGGCTTTGCCCTGCTGGTGGGCCTTGGCCCGCTCACGGCTGCCGGGCGGGTCCTCACGCGCATGCTTGGACATACGCTTGCATTCTCTTTCAGCGGTCTCCTGGTGGGATCACTGTTGTACAGCCTGCCCTTCGCGGTACAGCCGGTAGTGGCAGGACTGCGTGCCGTGGACCCGGCATACCTGGAGGCGGCGGCTGTTCTGGGAGCATCGCCGGTACGCCGCCTGTGGCAGGTGGCGCTCCCGCTGGCACGTGGCTCCATGCTGACCGCTGCCGTGCTCACCTTCACACACACGGTGGGCGAGTTCGGTGTGGTGCTCATGCTGGGCGGCAACATTCCCGGACGAACGCGCACCCTGTCGATTGCCCTCTATGACCTGGTGGAGAACGGTGCCTTCGCCGAGAGCAGCCGGATCGCGCTTGTCCTGCTGCTGTTTTCAACAGCCGCGCTCTGCCTGCTGTACGGACGGTCCCTCCGCATAACCTGGCGCATGCGCGATGCCTGAGTCTCTGGCGATTCGAGCGGATGCCGATGTGGGTCCTCTGCGCCTACAGATCAACGAGGACTTCAACGCGCCCTGGACTGTCATCTTCGGCGCATCCGGATCGGGAAAATCAAGCCTGTTGCGACTGATCTGCGGTCTATGGCGGCCGCACGGCACCCGCCTCATGCTCCGCGGCGACGATGTGACGCACCTGCCGCCGGAACGCCGTGCCATCGTGCTGGTGCCGCAGCGTACAAGCCTGTTCCCCCACCGGAGCGTAATGGGGAATCTTCGGTTCGGCGCGAAGCGGGGAGCAGAGAGTGCCGCGTGGCTATTGCGTCTCATTGAGGAGCTCGAGCTTGGTGGCCTGCTCACTGCGGATGTGCGCACGCTCTCCGGTGGGGAGAGGCAGCGTGTGGAGCTGGCACGGGCACTCGCCGCCCGTCCCAGGGTGCTGCTGCTGGATGAGGCCTTTGCCGGCCTGCATGCACCTTTGCGGGCGAGGCTCGTCGATCAGCTAAGGTGCTTCAGCGAAGAGCTGCCATGCCAGATCATCTCCGTCACGCACGATGTGGCAGAGGCGTGGAACAGCGCCGATGACCTTTTGCGGCTGGAAGAGGGCCGTGTTACCGGGCGGGGTGCGCCGCCGGAGATGCTGCGGGAGGAGCGGGCACTGCTGCTGCAGCAGGTACGCGAGCCGGGGCTCGGGACAGGCCCTCCTGAACGGCTATAGCGAGCCGGCGCTGCTGGTGTCGGCTTCTCCTAAGGAACGACAACCCTATCCTCACTTCATCTGTTTCCCATCCGGCGCACGGCAACCGGCGAGTGGCCTAACCAACGTTAACCGGCTCCTGCTCGAGCGTGATGCCGAAGCGCGACTCGACACCGGCGATGATGGAATCGCGCAGGGCGGCGATCTCCGCGGCGGACGCGCCGTTGCGATTGGGGAGCGCGAGGGTGTGACGCGTCGAGATAGCCGCGCCGCCCAGGCGGTAGCCGCGAACGAAGCCGGCGCGCTCCAGAAGCCAGGCTGCGGGCAGCTTAACGGTGCCTTTGCCGGCGGGCCAGTGCGGTATCTCCTCCGGTGCGGTTGCTGCTGCTATGCCGATACGCGGCAGCAGCGAGGACGCAACTACGGGATTGCGGAAGAAGGAACCGGCGGAACGGGTATCGGCATCGGCCGGGTCGACAACCATGCCCTTTGCGCGACGGATCTCACGGACGGCTGCAGCCACCTCGGCCAGCATGGGTGTCGGCTTGCCGGCGAAGCGCCGTTGCAGGTCGGCATATCCAAGCCGCGGGGCGCCACCCGGACGGAGGCGGAAGCGAACGGCAGTCACCACGTAGCGGCCGCGTGCCGAGGTGTTCAGCAGGCTGGTGCGGTACGCGAAGCCGCACTGCTCGTTGGAAAGATCGAGAAAAGTCTCGGCCTCCGTGTCCCAGGCGTGCACCGACACGATCGTCTCCGAAACCTCCTGACCGTAGGCACCCACATTCTGCACGGGCGTGCCACCGGTGGTGCCAGGGATGCCGGCAAGACACTCCATGCCGGCGAGGTCATGGTCGACGGTGTACTGCACCAGCGGATCCCAGGGCTCGCCAGCAGCGACGTCGAGCTGGCCGTCTTTGCGAGGCTGGATACCCCTGAGGGCGATATGCAGGACCAGGCCGGGAAAGCCGGTGTCAGCGACAAGCACGTTACTGCCGCCGCCGAGTACAAAGAGCGGCAAGCCTTGTTCCCGCGCGAACTGGCAGGCTTGCTGGACGTCCAGCTCTGAGGTGGCCTCTACAAACCACGCTGCCGGGCCGCCGATACCGAGGGTGGTGTACCCCGCCAAGGGGATGTTTTGCCGCAGCTGCATCACTTTCAGCGTATCAGCGCGGCTCCGAGGGTAAGCCGTGCGGCGTGGCCGTGGCTTCGCGCAGGCGGGGGCAGCGCGGTAGAATAGAAGGCGTGCCTGGACCCGTACACGATGGGCCGGCCGGAGGAAACATGTACCCAGAAATCATGGTTATCCCGATGCGCGAAGAGTTGACCCGCGCCGGTATCAGCGAGGCCCGCAATGCAGCCGAGATAGATGCCGCCGTTGCGCAGCCCGGGACTACGATGGTGGTCGTCAACTCCATCTGCGGATGCGCCGCAGGCAAGATGCGCCCGGGCGTCCGGATGGCAATGCAGCACACCCAAAAGCCGGATCATGCGGTGACGGTGTTTGCCGGGCAGGACCGCGAGGCCACGGAGAAGGCGCGCAGCTACTTCGGCGGGCACCCGCCCACGTCGCCGGCAATTGCGATCCTGCGTGACGGCCAGCTTGTCTACCTGATGCAGCGCTCCGCAATCGAAACGGCAAACGCGCCGGCGATCGCGCAGGAACTGGCGCGTGCCTTCGACACGTACTGCGTGAAGGCGAACGCCTAAGAGCACGTCCCCACCCCGTCTGCAAACCTTGGCAGTCCCATGGAAAGGAATCCG
>CAXTSF010000020.1:17193-23483 GCA_964246865.1 uncultured Terriglobus sp. | reverse complement strand
AAGTCCCACCACCATGCCCGGCTCGATCATCTTCGCAGCATATTCCGCGACAGCCCGCTTCTCCCCCTGTTGCGCTCCCTCCGGCATCGGCGGTCTCCTATCGCCTCCATTGTCGCCGATACCGGCTCACGGCAAAAGAAATGGCGGCCAGGTCATTCCGGCCGCCACAACGAAATCCAAGACTCACCCAGGAAGCGGAAGGTCCTACTTCACCGGCGGCAACTGCAGCATCATGCCGCCGCCGCTTCCCGACTCCACCGTGGGCAGCTGGCCGTTCCAGCGATCGATCAGTGCCTTCTGATTCTCCAGCCGGCGCAGCTCCAGCAGTTGGGGTGTCAGGCTTGCCTGCCGCAGCCGGTTCGCCTCCGCCTCACCCTGCGCACGGCTGATACCAGCCTTCGCCTGGCCCTCCGCCTCGGCAACCTGCTTCGCTGCCTCAGCCTGGGTCGTCTCCAGTTCATTGCGTGCCCGCTCCGCGTTCTGGATCGCCTGCGCCTTTTGCGTGATCGCACTTGCAATCACCGCCGGAACCCGCGGCGCTCCGATAAAGCCGAACTGCGCAATGGCCACACCCACCGGATCCATCCGGTCCTGGATCAATTTTTGTACCTTGGTCAGGAACTCGGTTTTCTGCTCACCATAGATTTGTTCCACGGTGTAAGTCGACGCCGCCTCATTCAGCGCATTGCGCACGGTATCCCGAAGGATGCCGTGAGTAAACTGCTCTAAATCACTTACCCGGTATTTCACATAGAAATCCGGTACCCGGTTCGGCAGAATGGCATAACTCAGGCTGGTATCTGCGAAAATCTCCATACCCTCCTTGCTGTTGAAACTCATCTCCTCATTCGAAGGCCGCCCTTCGCTCAGGTCGTGCGTCCACTTCACCGTTTGTACATACGTTGGAAACTCGACAATCTCCGACCGCAGCGGCGAATAGAAGACCCATCCCGTGCGGATCGGTATCTCCGAAGCTCCGCGCTGCGACCCGCTCAGGACCACCTCCACACCCACGTGACCAGCACCGATGCGTGTCACGGATACGATGTAGTTGAAAAAGATCAGCAGGCCAATCAGCGAAACCGCCGCCAACCCACCCCACCGGATGTAGCGCCGGATCCGCGCTGCCGCGGCATCCTCATAAACGTCATTGTGCGGGCTCATAACTTCACCAAACACACTCATATATTTCGCCTCCTCCACATGAGGCGGAGAACCGTGAAAGTGCCTGCCACCGTGACCGCGAGCAACAAGGCTCCACCATAGAAAGCTAAGTCGCTGGGCTTGTTCATCAGAGGCAACGCAATCGCAATCAACTCATAGGCGAGGACCGCAATCAAAAACGTCGAGAAGAGCTTCACAAGAAACCGGAACTGCATCGCACGTCGCCTGGCCACTTATCCCTCTTGGCCTTACAACACTTATAAGTCTATCGCTTTCCTGTAAGTTCCGCGCACCGCGGGAGCACGATGGAGCAGGGCGCACAACTTGCGACCCGTCCCTTCATCGTACAAACCTACTCCGGGTCTCGCAGCGTTCCAAAGAGCGTGTTCAACGCCTCCGACCGGGTCGGGTGCGCAAACATCCCCTCCCGCAGGGCGGTGTACTTCAAGCCGCCCATCATCGCGATTTGTAACTGTGCTGCCACCTCGCCGCCATCCGTGCCCAGCACAGCCGCGCCAAGGATCAGCTCCGTCTCCGCGTCCACCACGGCCTTCATCATGCCGCGCGACTCGTCCATCTCCTGCGCGCGTGCCATCGAAGTCATGGGCATCGACGCAATCTTTACCGTACGCCCGCTCTCCACTGCCTCCCGCTCCGTCATCCCGACACGCCCCAGCTCCGGGTCGGTGAACATCGTGTAGGTTTTTACCCGGTTCGCAATCGACGCGGACCCACCCTCCAGGAGGTTCGTCCGCAGAATGCGGAAGTCGTCATACGACACATGGGTGAAGGCCGGCCCACCCTTCACATCGCCAATCGCCCAGATACCCGGCAGATTCGTCTCCAGCCGGTCATTCACCTCTACATGGCCACCCTTACCCTGTGCCACCCCTACCCGCTCCAGACGAAGAGCCTCCACATTTGGCCTGCGTCCGGTAGCCACCAGCAGATGCGATCCCTCCAGTGTGCGCGGCCCACCCTCCACCTCCACCTGAAGCGCCACATGTCCATCCACACCACTCGCCCGGTGCACCTGCGTGCACGTCACAATCTCGATGCCATCCCCGGTCAGGATCGCGCGCAGGCAAACCGCAATATCCTCATCCTCCTGCGCCGCAATGCGCTCACCACGCTCAATCACCGTCACCTTCGCCCCAAAACGAAGAAACATCTGCGCAAACTCCAGCGCGATATATCCCGCCCCCAGGATCAGCAGGTGTTGCGGCACCTCTTTCAGCTCCATCAACGTCGTACTGTTCAGAAACGGCACCGACGCCAGGCCTTCGATCTCCGGCGGGTGCGGCCGTTCCCCGGTGTTGAGAAACACCCGCGAGGTCAGCAGCCGGCGCTCTCCACCATCGCTCAGCTTAATCTCAAGGGCGTATTCGCCCTTGCCGGGCTGCGCCTCCGCAAAGCTCGCCTCGCCCATCACCAGTTCGCAATGCTCCAGGCTCGTCAGACCCTTCGCATTGTTCTCACGACCCTTTAGAACCAGCTCCTGCTTGCGCTCCCACACCTTCTGCATGTCCACCGACACCGGCCCGGCATGCACACCAAAGTCGCCGGCACGCCGTGCCAGGTAAGCCACCCGCGCACTGGCGTCGATCGTCTTTGAGGGAGTACAACCGTCGTTCACGCAGGTGCCACCGGGGTAACGCCGTTCGATTACAGCCGTCTTCCAGCCGTATTTCGCCAGCGCCTTGGCCAGCGGATTGCCGCCCTGCCCGGACCCTACCACCACCGCGTCGAACCGCTCTTCCTGCATGCCTCACCTCAAAGGAGAGCATACAAGCGCGCGGCAACAGGCAGCATCCGTCCATGCCCGTAAGCGGCATTAAAGAAGAAGGGAATACACCCTTCTGGTCTTGCACCGCATGAAAACGCGGGGCATACTCGCCTGCCTTCTACAGGGCTGGCTCGCACAGGGACACGGTCGAGGTCTCAGGTTTCGCCCTGAAAAGCGAAACGCCTCGGGGCCGAATCCCCGAGGCGATTTCTTGTAGAAGGAGGTGATTGCCCATGCGACCGTTGCTCATTCGCTGGGGTACATTCACCATGCAGATACCAGGAGAGGCAACTCTCTTTCTGCTGGCGAAAGTCGCTTGGCTGCTTGCACTCTTGAAGCACTAAGTCTCACAACAATCCCGTGCGGTGCCACCCGTGCGGATCACATCAGCTATTGGCCTGTCTCCGCAGCTCGTCAATACACGAATTTCCAGAGCACCCTAGTCTGCCAGAACCTCTTCGCCGACTGCATAAGCCGGCGTGCGCTCGCGCAGCCATCCATACAGCGGAAACTGGTCTGCCATCTCCGTTACCTTGCCCTGGATGCTCCGCAGCCGGGCCTCATCGCCCCGATGCTCCAGGGCCTCGGCGATCCAGACCGCGATCTGCCGCATCTCCGGCTCCCGCATGCCGCGCGTCGTCAGCGCAGGCGTGCCAAACCGCACACCGCTCGGCTTCAGCGGCGGATTGGTGTCGTACGGAATTGCATTCTTGTTCACCGTAATGCCCGCACGGCCCAGCGCCAGCTCCGCCTCGGAGCCCAGTATTCCCTTCGCAAACACATCCACCAGCAGCACATGGGTGTCCGTGCCGCCGGAGACCACCCGGTAACCCTGCTCCTGCAATGCCGCGGCAAGCTCCTTCGCATTGGCCACTACCCGACGCGCGTACGCTACAAACTCCGGCTGCAGCGCCTCGCGAAAGGCCACCGCCTTGGCCGCGACCACATGCATCAACGGGCCGCCCTGCTGGCCAGGAAAGACGGACCGGTCGATGTTCGCCGCAAACTCCGCCTTGCTCAGGATCAGCCCCGACCTCGGTCCCCGCAGCGTCTTGTGAGTGGTCGTCGTCACGATATGCGCATGCGGCACCGGCGAAGGATGTACGCCGCCTGCCACCAGGCCCGCAAAGTGCGCCATGTCTACCATCAGGTATGCGCCCACAGCGTCCGCGATGGCACGCATCCGCGCGAAGTCCCAGAAGCGCGAGTACGCGCTGCCACCGCCCACAATCACCTTTGGCCGCTCCCGCTGCGCCACCGCCTCGAGTTCGTCGTAGTCGATCGTCTCCGTGTCCCGGCGCACCTGATAACCGGCAATCCGGTACAGCTTGCCGGAGAAGTTCAGCTTGTGCCCGTGCGTCAGATGGCCGCCGTGCGCCAGATCGAGGCCCAGCAGCGTGTCGCCCGGCTGCAGAATGCTCATATACGCGGCGGCGTTGGCCTGCGATCCCGCATGCGGCTGCACGTTTGCATGCTCCGCACCGAACAGCTGCTTCGCGCGGTCGCGTGCCAGGTTCTCGACAACATCGGCAAACTCACATCCGCCGTAGTAGCGCTTGCCGGGGTACCCCTCGGCATATTTGTTCGTGAAGACCGAACCGACCGTCTCCAGCACCGCCCGCGAGACAAAGTTCTCCGACGCAATCATCTCCAGCCCGCTGTGCTGCCGGATCACCTCGTTCTCCACCTGAGCGGCAATCTCCGGATCGGCCTGGAACAGGCTTGCGTCTCGATCGATGAGCATGCGTGTCGTCTCCCGTGTGCCCCAGGCGTGCCGCTTGAGGCTCACCATCATTATCGCCCGGGAGCGGTGTCGTCCGTCACCCTCAAACAGCGGCCAGATGGCGGAATCCGCTATACGGACCTAGGCGTATCAATAGGGAGAGCGAGAAGCAACACCCCAAAAGTGTTATCTCGCGCTTCGGGAGCGCTATCGTGGCGCTACCCTCCTTGCCGATGGCCTACATGCGGGGCAATTCGAACCGCGAAGAAACGACACGACCTTGCCTGACCTGCTGCTGATTGCTGGATTTTTTGCCTTTCTCTTGCTCACCTGTCTGGTCGCCTCTGACTTCGGCCGGGATAGTGGCAACCTCTAGGTTGCTTCTCCCGGCTGAAAGCTTTTCAACCCGCCATGCGCATCCGCTTGTACGCCTGATGCACAAACGATCCCATGTACCAGCCGTCCAGGTACTTGTACGGCGTTTCGCCGGTCGTGTAATGGCCGCACGGCAGTACCCGGCTCACGTAGTTCACGCCACGCTCCCGGAAGTTCCGCAACACATCCAGCGAAAACTCCCGCAGAAAGGTCATGTCCCAGGTCGCGTGCACCACCAGGGACTGCCGTGACCGTTCCGCCGCAAACCTGTCCATCACGGTGAGGGGACTGATCGCCATAAACATCGACCGCACATCCTCATGCGTCAGCCCGCTCTCTTCAAAGGCCGCCCGCACATGCCGCGTGCTCTGCCCCGTCCATACAACATCGCCAAAGACCGTGCTGGCGTGGTTGAAGGCGCACACTTGCAGCCGCGCATCGAAGGCCGCGGCCATAAAGGCGTAGCAGCTGCCCAGGCTGGTGCCCAGCACGCCGAACTGCTCGTACCCCTGCATCTGTAGCCAGTCAATGCAGCTCCGGATGTCCGCCACTGCCTGCCGGCACGCCGCGATGGTGCGGCCCACATTGCTGCTCACCGCATAGTCGCTGCGCTGCAGCTCCGCGGGCCGGCGGATGTCGTGATACGGCTTTGACAGGCGCAGGCCCGCGATGCCGAAGGTGTTGAAGATGCTGCACAGCGCATTGTGACTGAAAGCATCCGCATTCCACTGTGGCAGCACAATGATGGCCTGGCGCTTCCGCTTTCGGTCTTTGTGGGGCGGCTCGGGATACCAGCGCGCATTCACAGCGTCGTTCTCCGGGTAGCGCGTGCGTACTGGCGAGGTAAATCGCAGGTACCGCGCGCGCGGCGACGATCCTGCCGTCGCCTCCGCCTTCACCCGTGCCGCCATCGCCAGCGTCTCCGGCCGTTGATTGGTCGGGTACAGCTCTGGATGCCGCTCCTCCAGTCGAAAATCCGTGGGCGTCGTGTACCCGTAAAACTCCTCGCCGCGCGCGAGGATTTCGCGATTCACGGCAACCATTGCGCGTAGATTCTCGGCGTGTTCGCCGGGCTCCGGCGTTCCTTGCCCTGCCGGCACAGCGGCCCGCTCACGCGCGGTGTCACTGAAGCCGGCGAGCCAGTCGAACCCCCACTCCAGCGGGCGCACCACGCGATTGGTATCGCGTGTTGTCAACGCTGTCTCCCACCGGACCATCCAGTCCGCGTACCACTTGTGAACC
>CAXTSF010000020.1:0-17183 GCA_964246865.1 uncultured Terriglobus sp. | reverse complement strand
CCCCTCAGGATAACAATCTGCCCTCGCCGGGAACTCTCTACGCACTGTTTTGCCCGGAGATTGCGCTGTCCGGCATGCATCCAACGGAGCAATGACGCCTGCTGCCTACCCGGCCCTCCGCCATGCCCGCTGCTTTCCTGCCCTCGCTGTTGTGCTCGTCCTTGGCTTCGGGGCGGCCCTGGCACAATCACAGTCTCCGGCCCCATCGCCGGCTGGGCCGCCGCCCGCTCCATCGGCTCAGGCACCCTCCGCCGGAGCCAATAGCGCCGCGCCAACGGCGTCCCGTCCGCCAGGTACAGTGGCCCGCGCGAACGAGGCACAGGCGCAGGCCGCCTTGCTTAAGGAACAACTCACCGCCATACCGGCCCTTGTCGGCACCGGCATTGACCCGGCCGCGCGCGGCAAGGACATCCTCGCCCATCTCAGCGCTGTGCTTCGTCTCTATCGCATGGCCATCACCCCTGTACAAAAGGTGGGCGAGCCGAGCGACCTCATCTATCAGGAGGAGACTGCCAGCGACGCCGTCGACATTGCCAACCACGCCTTCATCGCCGCCCGCACCGAGGCAGCGCTTCTCGGCAAGATTCCAGCAAAAGGCACCGCGGCCGCACCTTCGTCGAAGGACCCCTCCTCACCCGAGCTCTCCGAGGCACAGCGGCTCGCCAACTTTCGTACCGCCGCCGCACAGCGTGCCGCCGATCTGCAGGCGCAGGACGCCGCGAACGACCAGCTCATGGCCAAGGCACGGCCCAGGGACATGCCTCCGCTGCTTCAGATCCAGGAGCGGCTGGACGGCGAGATCAAGCTGCAAAAGGCCATCACCGATGCCCTCGCGCGTGTTTCCGCCTTCTCCGAGGCAACCGGCACCACAGGCCTTTCCGGCGACATTGACCGTCTCCAGCGCTCCGTGCCAGAGCTTCTCAGCAGCAAGCCCCGGATGATCGCCACAGCACCGCTTGAAAGCGTCCTTGCGCTGCGCGATGCCGGCATCACCACCCAGGCCTCCGCGCTCTTTCAGCTCATCGCCGCTCAGCACAGCATCGATGGACGCATCACCGCCGAGGACCAGTTGCGGCAGCAGGCCCTCAGTCTCCGCCAGCCTCTGCTCAACATCCTGCGCAGCACCATCCGGGCAAGCCAGACAGCCACGGCCAACGCCGCTCCGGTCTCCAACACCGATCAGGCCACCGTTGCTGCCATCCGGAAGCAGTTCGACACACTCACCGCTACCTTCAACGTGCTCTCCGAGGCCACCGTCCCTCTCAGCCAGGAAGTCCTCCTGCTCGAGCAGGACCGCGTCAACCTGCTCAGCTGGCACAACACGATCCATGCCGAATACCTCACCGTGCTTCGCTACGTGCTCACCCGCGTCGCCCTCATCGCATTTGCGCTCGGCGTCATCTTCCTTCTTAGCCAGATCTGGCAGCGGCTCTCCTTCAAATACGTACGTGACGTCCGCCGGCGGCGTCAGCTGCTCGTCATCCGCCGCCTCGTCGTCTATTTCCTTAGCGGCGTCGTGCTCATCTTCGGCTTCGTCACGCAATTTCATTCGCTGGCCACCTTTGCCGGCTTCATTACCGCCGGCATCGCGGTTGGCTTGCAAACCATCCTGCTCTCCGTCGCTGCTTACTTCTTCATCATCGGCCGCTACGGTGTCCGCGTCGGCGACCGCATCACGATCGCCAGTGTCACCGGCGATGTGATTGAGGTCGGACTCGTGCGCTTTTACATCGCTGAACTCGCCGGCACCGGCACGGAGTTCCATACCACTGGCCGCGTCGCCGTCTTCTCGAACTCGGTGCTCTTCCAGGCAAGCACCCCGCTCTACAAACAAATGCCCGGCACCGAGTACGCCTGGCATGAACTCACCGTCAAGCTCGATGAAAACGCCGACTTCCGTCCCGCTGCAGAAATCCTTACCGGCGTCGTCCGCACCGTCTTCGACACCTACCGCGATCGTATCGAGCAGCAACATCGCCAGGTTGAGACCTGGATGGACACCGCCATTCCCTCACCCGAGGTCGAGACACGCCTGCAACTGACCGACACCGGCCTTCAGTTCGCCGCACTCTTCCCCGTGGAGATCCGCCGCGCCGCGGAGATCGATCAGAAGATTACAGAGGCCCTGCTCACCGGTATGCAGAACAACGAGGCCGCAAGGAAAGCGATCGCCGCCGCTCCCGTCATCAAGGCCACCATCAAGGGTTGAGTTCCTTGTAGATTGGGAATATGGCACATCACCTCGACCAGATCCAGATTATCTACTTGGAAAATCGTGAAGACGGACTTCGAAAACTGCAGAGCCCAAGCTGGTCGGGCGCGTGCCTTATTCTCTCGAGAAAGCAAATCGAATCAGCCCTTCGTTCGAATGACCTCAAGCATTCCGGCGTTTACATTCTTGTCGGCCCAAACTTGAGCGTAGAAACAGACCACGGTCAGAGACTTTCACGTGTCTACATCGGCAAGAGCGACTCCCTGCATAACAGGATTACAGAACACGATCGATCGAAAAGCTTCTGGCGCACAGCTTATCTGTTTTATCGTGCAACCGGCACAGAATTGCATGCAGGGGAGATCGCAGAGCTGGAAGCGAAGCTAATTGACGGAGCAACGAACGCAGGCACCGTTGTTTTACATAATGCTACAAACCCAAAGCGTCACCATCAGATTACCGGTTCAGGAATGGATGAGTTTGTCACGAGAATTCAGTCTCTTATGCTCACGCTGGGACAGCCCGTCTTCTCGGAACCCCCTGCTCCAACAATCGGTGAAGCAAGTAAGGCGACGAAGCACACGACATATACAGTTCCTCCTCACTTACAGAGTCTTGTAGATGCATTCAAAATGCATATTAGAGGTCTTCCTAATACGGAAACTTATGCGACAGATGTCCCTGATATTCGTGCGAGGCTTTTAGGAAAAGCAAGAAAGAGGGCTTTTGCGGGACTTCACTTTCGGCGCTCCGGAGTGCTCATCGTCACCCATGATGGGAATCGGCAGCTTGCCTTCAAAGTAGCAGTAGGTCATCCAATTCCACAAGAAGCGCTGGTGGCTATTCACACGAGATATGAAATGCTGCTGGCTAAGGCGAGTAGGACGGATCAGGCTTGAAGTGAGACTCGATTATTGCTGAGCCACAACAGACCTGCGCGGATAGTGGGGTGCGTCTGGGTCTTCGGATCTACCGACGCTAACTGCCGCGCACGACATCACAGACCGGGTTATTTCTTTCGATCCTGGTCAGAGCGTCGAGCATCTATTCGTGATGCGCCAACATTCTGGACGCCAGAAGAATGACCATGCCTGAACCCTGGAAGCCCTCCCACAACCCCTGGGTCATTGCCCTTACCGTCACGCTCGCCACCTTTATGGAGGTGCTCGATACCTCCATCGCGAACGTCGCTCTGCCGCACATCGCCGGCTCGCTCGCGGCCAGCCAGGATGAGGCCACCTGGATCATCTCCTCCTATCTCGTCTCCAACGCCATCATCCTTCCCATCAGCGGCTATCTGGCGACCTACTTTGGCCGCAAGCGTTTCTACATGACTTGCGTCGCCCTCTTCGGAGTCAGCTCTCTGCTCTGCGGCATCGCGCCTTCGCTGCCTCTGCTGCTCTTCTTCCGCGTTCTGCAGGGCCTTGGTGGCGGAGGCCTCGCCACCTCCGAACAGGCCATCCTTGCCGACACCTTCGAACCCGCAAAACGTGGCCAGGCCTTTGCCCTCTATGGGCTCGCCGTCGTCACCGCACCCGCGGTGGGTCCGCTTGTGGGTGGCTGGATTACCGACAACTACTCCTGGCGCTGGATCTTTTTCATCAATGTGCCCGTCGCGCTCATCTCCATCTTCCTCACCAACCGCGTCGTCGAGGATCCGCCCTTTCTGCTCAAGGAGGTCGAAAAGGCGCGCGCCGGCAAGATCAAGGTCGACTATTTCGGCTTCTTTCTTACCGCCCTCGCCTTCGGCTCACTCGAGGTCATCCTCGACAAGGGCCAGGAGGATGACTGGTTCGGATCCCACTTCATCACCACCTTCACCGTCCTGTGTGTGGGCGGCATGATCGCGCTTATCGCGTGGGAGCTCTGGCAGGTCCACAAGAAAGAGAAGCCCATCATCGATCTCCGCCTCTTTTCCAAACGCACCTTCGCGCTCTCTTTCGTCATGATGTTCATCGTGGGCGTCGGCCTCTACGGCACGACCGTACTCATCCCGCAGCTGCTGCAGTCGCTCATGGGCTACACCGCCACAAACGCGGGCAAGGCACTTTCTCTGGGCGGCCTCGCCACCATCATGTGCATGCCGATCGTCGGCATCCTGATTACAAAGACCGACCCGCGTTACCTGCTCGCCTTTGGATTCACCATCACAGGCGCGGCGCTCTTCCACATGATGAACATCAACCTGCAGATGAGCGCCGGCTATGCCTCGGAGCTCCGCTTCTTCCAGGCCTGCGGCCTCGGCTTCCTCTTCATCCCCATTCAGACCCTCTCCTACGCGGATGTTCCGCCGGAGCAGAACAACGACGTCTCCGGCCTCACCAATCTCGCACGAAACGTCGGCGGTTCTGTTGGCACAGCGATTGTCACCACGCTGCTCGCCCGCCAGTCGCAGCGTCACCAGACGTATCTGGGCGCCAACCTCTCCGGTGCGGAGCAAACCCTGCGCAGCTCCATCGCCGGCCTGCAGCAGCAGCTCAGCAGCATGGGCACCGCCAACACCCAGACAGGCGCTACCGCGCAGATCTACCGCCAGCTCGGCCTTCAGGCCAATCTGCTCTCCTATGTGGACATTATTGAGTTCTTCGCCATTGCCTCACTCTGCATGGTCCCGCTCGTCTTCCTGATGAAGAAAACAAAGGGCGGCGCCGGGGCGGCGCACTGATTTTGCTGCGCCCATGATCTTGCTGCGCCTAGTGTCGCTGCGCCTCCAGCACAGCAACGCGCTCGCTGAGCGAGGCGATCACACGCATGCTGATCAGCTCGCTTTGCGCCTTGGACTCATGCAACGCTGCCATGATCGCGTTGAACTGAAACTCAGACTTCTCGTTCTGTGAATCGAAGCGCTGATCCATATAGGCTTTCTGTGAATCGAAACGCTGATCCATAGAAGCTTTCTGTAAATCGAAACGCTGATCCATATAGGCGTGAAGATGATCAATCTGTTTCTGCAGACCGGTTATGAGAACCTTCAGCTCGCGCACATCCGGCGCAACAAGGTCCTGAACCACCTTCTGAACGGTCTGTACGAGGTTCTCCGACACATTGGCTCCTGCTAAAAGATACGACGAAACCGTGCCTGTTGCCTATGCCTCAAACGTTTCGACGCTATCGATGAGAGAACGAACTACTCCACGAGCACTCTCGGCACACGATCGCTGATCCCGCACAGCACCTCATACGCCGTAGTACCCGCCAGCCGCGCCTGCCCCTCCGCGGAGACACCTTCGCCGATCAGCTCTACCTCATCGCCGATGCTTACCTCCGGCAGCGCGCTCACGTCCACATCGCTCAGGTCCATCGACACCCGGCCGACGATCGCTGCCTCCTGTCCTGCGATGCGCACATACCCGCCCTCACAAAAATTGGTCCGCGACAGCGCCCGCCGGAACCCATCCGCATACCCCACCGGCAGCAGGGCCAGCCGCATCGGCCGCGGTGCCACAAACGTCGCGTTGTAGCCGACCGTCGCCCCACGCTCCACCTCGCGGATCGACACCACGCGCGTCTTCCAGGTCAGCACGCGCCGCAGCTCCCCTGAGATCTGGGGCTGCGCTCCGCTCAGCGGCAGCGTGTACCCGTACAGTGCCAGACCGGCCCGCGTCATTGGCTGCGCACCTACACTCGCCGCCAGCCTCGCCGTGTGCCGGGCGGCATATCCGCTGTCCACACCCGAACTGTTTCCCACATGGACCAGCTCCGGTCTCAGGCGGGCAATTCGCACCTGTTCCAGAGCGAGCGTAAACAGCGCTGTCTGCCGCTCATTCTGCGCGTTGTCCGCGATCTCCGCAGAGGCATAGTGGGTCATCACTCCTTCCAGGCGCAGCGGCGACTCTCCCGTGAACCGCTCCAGCAGCCGTCCCAGCAACGCACCGGGAGCGACACCCTGCCGCGCCATCCCCGTATCCACCTCCACATGCACTGGGACCGAGCCGAAGCCCACGCCAAGCCGCCGTGCCTCCGCCTCCAGCAGGTCCAGGTGGTACGGCTCCCACACCACCGGCGTCAACCCATACTGCAACACCGCCGCCGCCTCGCCAGCCCACACGCCGCACATCACCAGACTGCGCGGGGCCATTCCCTGTGGCAGCAGGCCAAGCGCTTGCCGCACCCCAATCCCTTCCTCCACGCTCGTCACGCCCAGCCACGGCGCACCCGCCGCCGCCAGCACCGGCGCGCATGCCCGCGCGTCATGCCCGTAAGCGTTCGCCTTCACCACCGCCAGCACAGGCACGCCCGCCGCCCGCTGCAACACCCGGTAGTTACTCTCCAGCGCGGAGACTGACACCTCTGCCCATACCGGCCTGGTATGGGCGTCCGTCCGAACCTGCATCTCCTCATCCTAGCGAGTCACCGGCGCTGCCCGGCAATCCCATGAACCACGACAGGACACGCCGCTGCCGCCGCTCCGCCGCTTTCCGCTTGCATGGCGCACCTGCCTGCGGTATCAAGGTGCGTCACTATGGGAGGCATCCGGCATGCTCAGTCTTCTCTGGTCCGCACTCATCGGCCTCGTCATCGGCGCTCTCGCGAAACTCATCATGCCCGGCAAGGATCCCGGCGGCATCATCATTACCATGCTCATCGGCATCGCCGGATCCATGCTGGCCACCTTTCTTGGCAGTGCCATCGGCCTCTACCGACAGGGTCAGTCGGCGGGCTTCCTCATGTCACTGCTCGGCGCCATTCTCCTGCTCGCTATCTATCGCGTCATCAAGGGCCGCAGCGCGACAGCAGTGTAATCAAACCGGGAGGTGCACCATACCGCGCGACTCTTCGAAGACCGCCTCTAGAGTTGTGCCTCCACAAGCACCGGTCGTGGAAAGCCGCCACCGAACCGCCAGACCAACCCCAGTACAACGGCTCCCAGCGCCAGACTCAGCCCTGCATCCACCAGCAGCGCACCGCGCGCACCGCCATGGCCGGAGCCATGCCCATCCATCACCACCGCGCTCGCAATCGCCGCATTGCAGGCCGCGATGCACACCGCATACTGCGTCGAAGACAGCGGGTTCCCGCGGCCCACAATCTGGAATACCAGCGCACTCGTCGCCGTGTAGTTCACACCCGCCATCAGGTTGTAGAGAAACATCCCGCCCACAAACACCCACGGTACGCGCGGCCCGAACGCCATAGCCAGTGATCCTGCCGCCGCCAGCATCGCCGGCGCAATGAACAGCAGTCGACGGTCAAAGCGGCTGCTGAGCGGACCTCCGATCGCCGAGCCGAGCGCGCACGCAAGCGCCAGACCCGTCCCGGCCGACCACGCCGTCACACTCTCACTCGTGTGGAAGTACTCGCCCATGCCGCCGAACACATTCTGCAGCGCAAATGTCGCCGACGGCACAATAAACACCAGCAGCGCGAAGAGATAGCTTCTCTGCCGCGCCGTCTCCCGCAGATCGGCAAACAGCCGCGACATGGTCTCGCGAAACGCGCGCGGCTGCCTCTCCTCATGGCCCACAAATAGCAGCGGCGAGGCAGACAGCAGGACCGGCAAAGGCACCAGCACCGCCGCCACGTGCAGCGGAAAGCGCCGCACCTCCCACGCGCTCAGCGATCCGCACAGCCCCGTCATCGCCAGATACGCCACATTCAACCACGCGCTCGCCGCACTCTGCTGCCGCTCCTCCACCAGGTTTGGCACCATGCCGCCAATCGTGCTCGTATACATCTGCGAGCACAGGTAAGCACCGAACAGCGTCAGCACCATCGCCGTGGCGCCCGCGCCATGGCCGCCCTGGGCGGCCGCCCCGTCCACCATGCGTACACCGCTCAGCAGCCCCAGCGCACACAGCACCGCCAGCAACATCGCCCACACCCGCCGGGAAAGGCCGCAGTCCACCAGCGGCGTCAGCAGGAAGCTGATGTAGCTCGCCGTGAGGATCAGACCCACCATCTCCGCCTCCCGCGCAATCGATACACCGCGCGACGACAGCAGCACCGCCAGGCTCACCGCCACAAAGCCATTCATCGCCCCGCCCGCCGAATACAGTACCCCCACCATCCATGTGGGAAATGTGCGGGTCAGGGCAGGGCTCGGAGAGGTTGAAGGCATTCTTCGTTATCCTACGTTGCCTTCCACGCACACGGGTCATAGCTGCACACTACGAACATTCAGACCCATGCATTTCTTGCCATCATGCAGAGACTATGGAGCCGTCTTCAATCGTAAGCAGCGCGCCAAAAAATGGAAATTAGGGCTAACCACCATCGTGCGTCCTGCGATCCCGTGCTCATTCCACCCCTGGTGTCGCGCTCCCCAACAAGGCAGTATCCACTGCACCATAACGCCGAATGAGCCGGTTCATTGGCACCGTGTACACGACAGACACACCCAGGCCAAGCACGCCTGCCGTCAAAACGGCAGAGACAAACAGAATAGGAACACCTCTCAACGGCTTGCCAAGGTGAACAAAGCCGGCGAAGAGGGCCATGACAACGAACATATGCGTCAGATAGATCTCGTAACTTCGCCGCCCTAACTCCAGGATCGGCGCGAACACGCGCGGCGCGCGCCAACGCGACTGAGTAGCTGCCAAAATCACAAAACATACCCCGGTCGCGAGCACAGTGAAGTAAAGGCCATTCCGTCCCAGGCCACACCTGTATGCCTGAAGTGAACACCCGAGGCTGAAGATCAGAAGAGCAGACCCAGCCACGCCGCAAAGATAAGTTTGTGCTCGCGTAAGCTGCTTGCTCGAGAGCAACATAGCGGTAAGGCATCCCAGCGCAATTGCATCCATTCCACCCAGATAGGAATACTCCCGCCACACCGGATTCGGATTAAAGACCTTCATCCGCGCAAATGGCCCGGCAACGACGAAGCAGGCCAGCAGCACCACAAGCAGCCACTGCCGGCGGAGAGCCTTTGCCATCAGAGGAAAGAAGAGATAGAACATCTCCTCTACGGACAGCGACCAAAGAATATCCCAGTTAGCTGGAAGATAGTCTGTCGTCGCTTCCAGATATCCGATATGGAAGGTGAGAGCAGCCATCAGTGCCCTGCTCAGACCGCCCGTTTTCGCGGACACGACGTAGTCCGGTACCTTCGCCAGATGCAGGCCACACAGAACCACCAGCAGCAGAACCATCAACGGGGCGATCCGGGTAAAGCGGAGCAGGTAGAAGCCGCCTACTCGCAAGGCTGGCGGCTCTTTCCAGCGACGCATGCTCGTGGATGTAATCAGATACCCCGAGATCACGAAGAACATCTGCACCCCGGCCTGGCCGTTCCATACAAGTGTGTACGCCAGCTGGTCCGGAATCCCTTGCAGATACCGGACCTTGGCCCCAAGCAGCCTCATGTTGACGTGATCCGACAGCACAAACAGAATCGACAGACCGCGCAGAAGATCCACACCGTCAATGCGATCCCATACCTTCTCCCTGAGCGTCGGCTGAAGCGCGATTACCTGTTCAGGGCTGGTTGCCGATCGCACCTAGTACTCGCCCCCGCCGCCCTGCTGCAAATTCTCAAAGCGCGTGTAATCCGCCAGGTACGCCAGCTTGATTGTGCCCGTCGGCCCGTTCCTCTGCTTCGCCACAATGATCTCCGCCTGGCCCTTGATGTCCTCATTCTCGCGGTCGTAGTACTCCTCCCGGTGGATGAAACACACTACATCCGCATCCTGCTCGATAGACCCCGACTCACGCAGGTCGCTCAGCAGCGGCTTTTTATCGCCCTGCCTCTGCTCCGACCCGCGCGACAGCTGTGACAGCGCCACCACCGGTACGCCCATCTCCTTCGCCAGCGCCTTCAGCCCGCGGCTGATCGTCGACACCTCCTGGTTGCGGTTCTCCGGCCGTCGCCCGCCCGGACCCGCCGAACCGGCCGTCATCAACTGCAGATAGTCAATCAGGATCAGGTCCAGCTTGCCCTCCTGCTGCTTCAGCCGCCGCGCCTTCGCCCGCATCTCCGCCAGCGTAATGCCCGGCGTGTCGTCGATGAACATCTTCGAACTCATCAACCGGTCCAGCGCATTGATCAGCTTCTGCTTGTCCTCCCGCGGCAGGAATCCTGTCTGGATTTTGCGCGAGTTCACCAGCGCCTCGCTCGCCAGCAGCCGCCGCAGCAGCGACTCCTTTGACATCTCCAGCGAAAACACCGCCACCACCTTGCCGTCGCGCACCGACGCGTTCTGTGCGATGTTGATCGCCCACGCCGTCTTTCCCATGGACGGCCGCGCTGCGATAATCACCAGTTCGCTGTTCTGCAAGCCGCTCGTCATCCGGTCAAAATCCGTGTAGTGCGTCTCGAGCCCGGTGATCTCGCGGCCCTGCTCATACAGCTGATCGATCGACCCGAACGACTCCTGCACGATCTGCCCGATGTCCGAGAAGCCGCGTTTGATGGCGCTCTCGGAGATCTCCAGCAGCCGCTCCTCCACCGTGTTCAGCACATCCAGAGACGCCTCACCCTGGTCCGCCGCCAGGTTCAGCCCCATCTCACACACCTGCATCAGCTGCCGCATGATGCTCTTGTCCTTCACGATCTGAACGTAGTTCTCCACGGCCAGATGCCGCGGCAGCCCCTCCGTCAGTGACATCAGATAGCTCTGGCTGCCAATCGCCTGCAACTCTTTCTTACGCTCCAGCACCGCCATCAGGGTCGTCAAATCGATCGCATGGCCGAGATCCGAAAGATCCCGCATGGCGGCATAGATTCGCCGATGCGAGTCGAGTGAGAAGTCGTCCACCTGCAGCTTCGCCGCCGCATCCACGACCGCCACCGGGTCACTCATCATCGCGCCCAGGATCACGCGCTCTGTATGCACGGACGCGGGGAGACCATCGCGCTCAACAATCTGTAAGAACGTCGCCATAGGTGCAGCTTACTCCGCTCAATCCATGAACTCCTGTTGAGGGCGGTGGATGAAGTGGATAATAGGACCGATGGATGCGAATGAAATACCTGAAGCGCCACCTGCCGGATTTCGACACAGATGAAAAGCGAACGCACCTGCAGCAATTCTCAAAAGAAGACCTCATCGAGAGGCTGCTCGTTGCGTACAAGAACGCACGCATAATTGCAATGACCAGCGACCTGCTTGACAACAAAGCTCTCGCGTATTCAGAGCATTGTGCAGGAGTCCACAATGCTCCCAAGCGTCGACCAACCGCCCTCCAACTTCCCTGAGAAGTAGGTCCTCATGAGCCAGAAAGACGCCCTCCCCATCCCTGCCGCGGCCTCTCGCGATCCACGTTCGCTCGAGGTGCTCCGCGTCTGGATCGCTAATGGCGAGCAGCACGTTGCGCTTGCCTTCGGCATGTGGGAAGAGCCCGCCGCCTGGGGCCTTCTGCTCGCCGATCTCGCCCGCCACATCGCCGAGGCTCACGCCCAGCAGGACAAACAGGTCGACGCCGAAGACTTCCTCGAACAGATTCGGGCGGGCTTTGAAGCCGAGATGGACGCGCCCTCCGACGACGTCTCCGGCTCCGTCCAGTAGGCCCCGCATGGCAGGCACGCGCATCGACAAATGGCTATGGGCCGCACGCTTCTTCAAGACGCGCGCCCTCGCGTCCACCAGCTGTGACCTCGGCCGCGTCTCCTCCGCCGGCATCTCCGCCAAGCCCTCCCGCGAGGTCCGCGTCGGCGATACGCTCCAGGTCAAGACCGAACGCGGCGACTTTGGCATCGAGGTCCTCGGTCTCAGCGAAGTTCGTGGCCCCGCCGCCGTCGCCCAGACCCTTTATCGCGAAACGGAAGAGAGCGTCGCCGCCCGCCAGAAGGCCGAGGAGGCCCGCAAGCTCCTTCCCTGGTTCGAAACCGTAGGCGAAGGCCGCCCGTCCAAACGCAACCGCCGCGACCTGAACCGCTTACGAGGCCGTGGCTAGACCGCGTGTGTGTACCTCCACCAGCACGTTGATGAGCGTCATTGCCGCCGGCGTCACCCCTGGAATCCGGCTCGCCTGGCCCACCGTCTGCGGCCGAACGCGCTCCAGGGTCTCCTGCATCTCGCGGGACAGCCCGCTCACCCCGCGATAGCGAAAGCTGGGAGGAATCGACCGCGCCTCTGCGCGCTTCAGCTTTTCTATCGAGCGCCGCTGCTGCTGGAGGTATCCCGCATACTTCAGCTCCGTTTCCACGGCACGAGCCTCATGGCGCGCCCGCACACTCATCGGCTCCGCCGCAAACCCTGCCAGCGCAGCATCGCTCGCGAGTCGCGCTCGCAGGAACGGCAGCAGCCGCTCAATACGCAGCTCCGGCCGCCGCAGCAGCTCGGCGTAGCTTTGGCCTTTCAGGCTCTCGCCCGCACCCTCCTGCTTCAACAAGCATCCATCCTGCCCCGCCTCAGCCATCGCCTCTTCCACATACGCTGACATTTCGATCCACATCGAAGTGTCTACCCGTGCCGTTTCCAGCAGGGCTTTCAGCGTGGCCATTCGGTCCTGCCTCGCCTCATACTCCGCCCACGCTCCATCGTCGATCAGCCCCAACCGCCGCCCATGCGGCGTCAGCCGCAGATCTGCATTATCGATCCGCAGGTGCAGCCGGAACTCCGCCCGCGATGTAAACATCCGGTATGGCTCATTGGTTCCCTTGCTGATCAGATCATCGATCAGGATGCCCGTGTACCCTTCGGTGCGATCGAGCGTAAACGCCGGCTCACCCCTTACCATCAGCGCCGCGTTGATCCCCGCCATCAGCCCCTGGCACGCCGCCTCCTCGTAGCCGGAGGTCCCGTTGATCTGCCCCGCCAGATAGAGCCCCTCGATCGACTTCACCCGCAGGGTCCGGTCCAGCTCCGTCGCATCGATTGCGTCATACTCAATCGCGTACCCCGGCCGGAGCATCACCGCACCCTCCAGCCCCGGGATCGAGTGCACCATCGCCTCCTGCACCTCGCGCGGCAGACTCGTGCTCATCCCATTCACGTATACCTCATCGGTGTCCAGGCCCTCCGGTTCCAGGAAGAACTGGTGCTGCGCCTTGTCCGGGAAGCGCACAATCTTGTCTTCGATGGACGGGCAGTAGCGCGGTCCGATCGCCTCAATCGCACCCGAGTACATCGGCGAGCGGTGCACGTTGTTGCGAATAATCTGCATTGTCTGCTCTGTCGTGGTCGCGATATGACAGGAGATCTGCCGCAGTGCCGGCCTCTGATCCCGTCCCAGCGAGGACCGTAGAGAGAACGGCGTTGGCTCCGCGTCTCCAGGCTGCTCCTCAAAGCGGGTCCAGTCGATCGTGCGCCCATCCAGCCGCGGCGGGGTTCCTGTCTTCAGCCGGCACCCGCGCAGCCCAAGCCGCTTCAGCGACTCGCCGAGCATGACGCTCGCCGCCTCGCGCGGTGTTCGCCCCGCGGAGGTCTTCTCTTCTCCACAATGGATCAACCCGTTTAAAAACGTACCTGTCGTGACTACAACCGCTTTCGCGTGCAACTCCTGCCCGTCGCGCAGCCGCAACCCGACACACCGCCGCGGCACGGCTGACGCGCTATCCAGCTGACTCGCTGACTCGCTGCTCTCCAGCAGCACGTCAACCACCTCGGGCTCCACGATAGAGAGGTTCGGCACACCCTCCAGCAGCTCCCGCATCCGCACCCGATAGAGCGCCTTGTCGCACTGCGCTCGAGGCGACCACACGGCCGGACCCCGGGAAGTATTCAGCAGCCGGAACTGGATGCCGCAGGCGTCGGCAATCTCGCCCATCACGCCACCCAACGCATCCACCTCGCGCACCAGGTGCCCTTTGGCCACGCCGCCAATCGCCGGGTTGCAGCTCATCTGCGCAATCAGATCGCGATTCAGCGTGAAGATTGCCGTGCGCAGCCCCATGCGCGCTGCCGCCACCGCCGCCTCACACCCAGCGTGACCAGCCCCTACCACCAGAACGTCGAAATCTTCGCCCAAGCTCATCACACTTCATTCTACGAGGGCGTTTTTAGCGGTTGTACGGGTCATGGCTCATCCAGTGGCATCCCCTGGTCAGCAGTAGGTAGGGCGTGGCCCAACACGTTCGAACCGCATAGTCACCGGCACTCCGCCCCGCTCCCCGGTCGCGTTCAGCACACGCAACGTTTGCGTCGTGTCGCTGAGCCGAACCTCCATGGAACATGTGTGCTGTGCTTCATCCGTGTGCAGCCATGCTAACGGCGCGCACCGCTACACGGAACCACTACTCAAACCGCGGCAGTAGCCGCATGTCCTCCGCCGGCACTGGCTCCGTCGGGCACCCTGCCTTCAACCACCCGCGCAGCCCTCCTTCCACTACCCGCACATTGTGCCCACGCTTGCTCAGCACGTGCGCGATCCGCACACTCGTCGCATCGCGCACACACGAGCAGTACACGTAAATATCGCACTCCGGGGCCAGCGTCTCGCGCAGTGCATCCAACTCCGCGCCCAGCCGGTTCGGCTCGACGCGGATGGAGTTCTTGATCCGTTGCATGCCTGGGTCGTAGTAGCCATGCGATCGTACATCTGCAATCACGATCGGCCGCGCCGGATCCGGGTTCTCCAGCCGCTCCACCACCTCATCCGCACGGATTCGCGGCACATGCCGGTACTTCCGGTCGCGCAGATACAGGATCAGCAGATTGCCCAGATAGCCAAGCACCACCAGCGCCACCAGACCCAACGCCACATGTCCCACCACCGCCAGCGCCGATGTAACCGCACGGATATACCGGCTCAGAAAGAATCCAAGCCCCATCCAGACACCCACGTGCAGCATCGCCCCGGCAAAGTCGTATCGCCAGAATCTCCACGGTGCCATATTCAGGCTCCCTGCCACCGGCTGTGCCATCGTATTCAGCCCCGGCATGAACCGGGCAACCAACAGTGTCTTTGCCCCGCGCGCATAGAAGAAATCAGCCGAGCGAAAGATGCACACCTCCGGATCGAGCGACAGCCGGCAAAGCTTCCCCAGCAACCACCATCCCGTTCGCCGCCCGCCATAGAACAGCAGTGTGGCCCCCAGGCTCTCCGCGAGCACCGCTCCGGCGAACAGTACCTTTGCATCCAGCACACCTTGCCGCGCAGCCGCACCGCCCAGCAGCATCACCAGCACGGCAGGCAGCGGTATCCCCAGCGACGAAAACAACAAAACACCAAACACAGCGACATATCCATGCGCCGCAAACCAGCCTGCCCAATCCATGCCGCCCGCCTATTCGAGTAAGATGCGCCAATCGTTTCCGCGACCCGAGCTCGACCGTCTATCTTGACCGCATCGCAGACAGGAGCCCGCCGGCAGCATCACCACTGCACGCGCATCCCAAACTGCAGCCGCCGCTCCCGGTTCACGGTCGCCTGCGCCAGCGTGGCCGTGCCAAACGGCTGCTGGTTCAAACCCTCCGCCTGAATCGCTGCGGCATCCTGAAACACAAGCGGGGTCACCCCATTCACCGGCGATCCCGCAAGGAATGCCCTCTGTTGAACCGCTCCTGTGTTGGCATGATTGAACAGGTTATATGCCTCTGCGGAAAGAGTGCCTCGCACCTTTGAGCGCAGCGCCACGGCACGTGCCACGCGCAGATCCACCGTCTGTGTCCACGGCAGCCGGAGCGTGTTTCTCCCCACAGTCGGCAGATATGTCGCGCCGCCTGAACCATTGATGCTCTGCCGTCCGCCCTGCAGGGCGCTTCCGCCACTGATGCCATAGCTGTACGGTCGCCCGCTTGTCAAAAAGACCAGCGGAGATACGCTCCACTCCCGCAGCAAGGCCCCGCGCCATCCCTCGAGGGCTATCTCGGGCCGCCAAACCGCGGCTGCCACCACTTTGTGCCTGCGATCGTCGTTTGAGGCGGCGCGGTCATACCGCACGTCGAAGGGATCGAACTGCGCGTCCTGCCGCACCGCCGAGCCTCCCATGCCGGTGTACTCCAGTGACTTCGCATAGGTCCACGCGCCCCGGTAGGTCAAGCCGGTTCGCGTACGCTGCTCCATCCTAAGGACCAGCGCGTTGTAGCTCCCGGATCCGTTTGAGAGAATCGCCGTCACCGGCCCAAACAGCGGCGTGACCCGAGCTTTGTAGAGCGGGATCCGGAAAACCTCTCCGTCGCGCACGCCCGGTGTCGATGCACCCACGCCGCCACTGCTTGCGCGAACGATCTGGAACACTGCATCGCCCGCCGATGGCGACACATTGATGTCTGTCGAATTGATCAGCTGGCGCTCCGTCGCGAGCAGATAGGTCGCGCTCACCGTCATGCCGTGCGCCACCTCCTGCTCCGCCGTCAACTCCACCTCCTGCACCATTGGCAGCTGGAACGTGCGCGCAAACATCACGGCCGATGTTGTCTGCGCCGCCGGACCAAACGGCGGGCACGCATACGTTGCCGGATATCCGAAGTTTGTCCCCGCGGAGGCACATTGTTCCGGAATCTCCGTCGCCGGTGTCAGCCGCAGCCGGTACGTGCTCGACGGCAATGCCGTATCCTCGAGCGCTGTCTGCAGCACACGGCCCGGCACCCGTCCAAAATGTACGCCATACCCGAGTCGCACCACGCCCCTGCCACTGTTCCCCGGCGAGTACGCGACCGACGCATGCGGCCCCAAATTGTTCGTGTCCCGGGGCATGCTCCCGCTCGCCGCGAAACCGCCAAATACGGCGTCCAGCGCCGCATTCGGTTTTTGTGGGGGCGGCATCCGCTGGTACTCGTACTGCACTCCGGCCTCTGCCCGCAGGCGCGATGTCAGCCGCCATCCGTCGCGGGCAAACGCCGTCCACTCTCCTGTGTGGAAGCGCGATCCGGTTGCACCATAGCTTTGCGTAAAACTCCGGTAACAGAACAGGTGCACTGCCGAAAAGATCGACGGGCATCCTCCATTGGGATAGCTGAATGCCGAAAACGTGTAGTCCGTCAGGAAGTCCACCAGGCCGCCGGCTCGCCCCCGCGTCGTCCCGCTCGTGTAGTCGTAGGATCCGTTCTGCACCGGCAGGCTTTCCGACCGCGTATCCACCCATGCACCGTCCACACCCAAGGACACGCTGTGCGCCCGGCCCGCGAAGCTCAGTGTTTCACCA
>CAXTSF010000019.1:15399-23661 GCA_964246865.1 uncultured Terriglobus sp. | reverse complement strand
AGCATAGCAAGCGACCCGGAAGCACTCATCGTCGACCGCATACGCGATGTGCTGCGGGTGTACGCAGCGGCCTGCTGAGTCCGAACTCTCTCGGTTCGGGCCGCTAAAAGGTGGGTGGCGTGTTGATCCAGAGCACCGAGCTGACCGACTTTCCGGGGTTGGTCCAGCGATGTGCCACCTGGCTCTCGAAGTAGAAGCTGTCGCCCTTGCTCAATTTGTAAGTCGCCTGGTCAAGCATGATGGTGAGCTGGCCTGCCAGCACAAACAGGAACTCCTGGCCGGCGTGCGAGTACACCTCGCTGCTGCCGCAGCCCGGGTTGATGTGGAACAGGTGCGGCTCCATCACGGTATCTCCCCAGGCCAGCAAATCCATGCGTACGCCTTCCCAGCCATGCAGGGTCTGTCGTTCCGACGGCCGCACCAGGGGCCCTTGCGAGGCGCTGCGGCTGAACATCTCGAGAATGTTTGAGTCATAGAACTGAACCAGCCGATGGATGATGCCGATCGAAGCGCCTGTTTGCGAGCGCTCCAAATTGCTCAAAAAGCCGACCGAGATGTTGTTCGCCCGAGCCACCTCTGCCAACGACTTCTTCTGGCGCAGCCGCAGCATGCGCAACCGCTTACCGATGGGTGAGCCGTTGCTGCTGACGTTGCCGCCGCCGTCCGTCGCTGACGCAATCAGCCCCTCACGTCGAAGCTGATCCAGGATGCCCGGTGCATTCAGCCCCTGCACACGCCGCAGATAAACGGCCCGCTGCAGCAGGGCGACATCGGCTGCGCTGTAGGTGCGATGCGCGCCTACTGCCGGCGTGGGTGAGGCACGCAGTCCCAGGTGCTCCCAGGCGCGAATCATCGACGCGGAAATGCCCAGCTGCCTCGCAACCTCGCCGATGCGCAAGGGCTTCTGCAAAGATGCAGCCGTGCCGCTCACTTACCCACCCCGCACCCGTTCCCTGAGAAGCAGAACCCGATTGACAAGGCGGCCGGGCCAGCGGAAGATGGACGGCAATCTGCTAAATTTCTGTAGGTTTGGCGCACGCGTTGGCAGCTCTTCCGTCCGGCGCTCACGTCAGCAAGCGGCCCTGTCTAGAGTGGCACGCGTCCCGGCACAGTGACAACGATGTTTTCACCATGTGAGGCGAGATGCACGATGCGGACAGCGGACGGCGGACAGTTGGACGCGGCGCAACGAGCGTGACTGCGGCCCCGCCCCGCCTCGACCGGGTGCTCCGGCGCTTCGACCTGATCCTGCTGTTCGTGGTTGCAGTGGCCAATCTGAACATCGTTCCGGCGATCGCCTCTGCGGGTGCTCTCACGCTTTGGTTATGGGGCCTGGCCTTCGTGCTTTACTTCTGGCCGCAGGGAGTCGCCGTCACCGTCTTAGCAGAGCGCTGGCCAGGCGAAGGCGGTGTCTATCTGTGGACACGCAACAGCTTTGGTGAGGGCCACGGCTTCTTTGCGGGCTGGTGTTACTGGCTGTCCAATGTCGTCTATCTCCCCACCGTTCTGCTGTCGTCCGTGGGTGCGGGGCTGTATGTCTTCGGCAACCGCGCGCAGTCGCTGGCAGGGGATCAACGCCTCACCGGCGGTGCCGCTCTGCTGCTGTTGCTGGGGCTGCTGCTGATGAACGTGCGGGGGCAGGAGACTGGCCGGTGGCTGACGAACTTCGGCGGTATCGGCACCATCGGCGGCGCACTGCTGATCTGCCTTCTAGCAGGCTGGACGCTGCGCTCGCATGGCAGTGCCGTCCATCTGCACGAGCTGAACCCGCGTGGAGCATCCTGGCCCCTGATCGCGGTCTTCGGCACCATCTGTTACAGCCTGCAGGGGCTCGACCTGGCGTCCATTATGGGCGACGAAATCCGAGAACCGCGCAAAGTGCTGAAAGGGGCGGTCCTGTGGGGCGGCGTACTCTCCGGGCTCATCTACCTCGGTGTCACGGTCGCGATGCTTATCGCGGTGCCGCACGCACAGATCGGTGTGCTGGCGGGCGTCCTGCAGGCTTTCAGCGTCCTGGCCGACCAGGCGCACCTGCAGGCGACCGTGGCACCGCTGGCCCTGTTCCAGTTCATCGCCATCGTGGGCACAGCCTCGGCGTGGTTCAGCGGAGCGTCGCGGCTGCCGTTTGTTGCCGGCATTGATCGCTATCTCCCGCCGGCGCTGGGCCGGGTGCACCCGCGTTACCACACTCCCTATGTCGCGCTCGGCCTCTTCGCCGCGATGTCGTCCCTGTTGATTGTGATTAGCTACGTGGGTGCCTCCGTGGCCGAGGCCTACCTCACGCTGCTCAGTATCGCCGTCATCCTGCAGATGGTTCCCAACCTGTACATGTTCGCGGCGTTACTGCTGCTGGTGCGCTCGGGCAGGGCAGGCCGGCAGCGGCAGGTTTACCTGCAGGCGATGGCAGTCAGCGGCTTCTCGGCGACGGCGCTTGCTCTGGGTCTTGCCTTCGTACCCACGGCCGCCGTCCAGTCCCTGTGGGCCTACGAGGGCAAGCTGGTGGCGGTCACGTCGCTGGTGGCCGGCTCGGCTCTGTTTTTCTATCTGCGCGCGCAGCGCCGGGTCGTGAAAGTGAATGCATAGGCTTACTTTTTTATGGTAGATTCTGCTCAGGCCCGCATCCGGTTCCAAGCCAAAGGACAGCCATGATTGCCGCCGAACATGACACCCTCAGCCCGCCGATGCCTTTGTCGCAGAATGCGTCTGGCCCTGCTGCGGACACGCTGCATGCAATCGATGGCAAAGTGGAACGCTCCACGGCCGCCTTTCAGGCGTATCGACACACTTCGATCTCTGACCGTGCGCAGTGTCTCCGGCAGCTTGCCGGCATTCTGGAGCGGGATGTGGAGCGCTGGGCCCGGCTGATGACCTCCGAAATGGGCAAGACGCTCGTCTCCGCGCGGGCTGAGGCGCTCAAGTGCGCAGCCACCTGCAGGTACTACGCGGAGCACGGGCCGGCCATGCTCGACGACGAGACTCTGCCGCTGGGAGCCTCACGCAGTTTCATACGTTATGACCCACTTGGCCCGGTGCTGGCCATCATGCCGTGGAACTTCCCATTCTGGCAGGTGATCCGCTTTGCCGCGCCTACCTTGCTGGCGGGCAACACGATTCTCCTCAAGCACGCGCCCAATGTGCCCGGCTGTTCCGAGGCGCTGGAAAGTATGGTTCGCGATGCGGGTTTTGCGACCGGTGTCTTTCAATCCATCTTTGCGGAACCGGAGATGGTCCGCCACGTCATCGCGGATGAGCGTGTCCGGGGCGTAACGCTGACGGGCAGCGAGGCTGCGGGCGTCAGCGTGGCGGAGCAGGCCGGCCGCGCCCTCAAGAAGGTTGTGCTGGAGCTGGGCGGCAGCGACGCCTTCATCGTCATGCCCTCCGCCGATCTACAGGAGGCAATCGCAACCGCGGTCCGCTCCAGAATGCTGTGCAATGGTCAGTCCTGCATCGCTGCCAAGCGCCTCCTGCTGCACGAATCCATCTACGACGAAGGTTTGGCCGCGCTGGTCCAGGCATTCCAAAGCCTGCGCGTGGGCGATCCGATGGATGAGCGAACCGATGTAGGACCGCTCGCACTCGAACGCTTCGCCGTGCACCTCGAGGAGCAGGTGCAACGTGCGGTGTTGCAGGGGGCGACGATTCTTACCGGAGGAGCCCGGCATGCTCTGGGCGGCGCTTACGTTCAGCCCACGGTGCTGGCCGGTCTGCCGCGGCAGGCACCGGTCGGCAAGGAAGAGTTTTTCGGTCCGGTGCTGCTGGTCTATCCTGTCCACGATGCAGCGGACGCGATCGAGCTTGCCAACGCAACACCGTTCGGCCTGGCCGCCAGCGTGTGGACGCGCGACCGCGGGGAGCAGCAGACCTTTGCCGGCACCCTCGAGGCCGGTCAGGTGACCTTCAACAACATGACCGTCTCCGATCCGCGCGTGCCCTTCGGCGGCACGAAGCGATCCGGCCTTGGCAGGGAGCTGGGCGTCTACGGCGTGCGCGAATTTACCAACGTTAAGTCCATCAACTATCCACCTGGAGAGGAGCCGCATGCCGACTCTGTTGAGTGATCCGCCCAGAGCGCCCGTGCTCTCAACCCACCGAACGATTTCAATGACAACCGCCGTGCCTGGACCGCGATCCATCGCACTGGCGGAGCGGCGAACCCGTGCAGTCTCGCGTGGTGTGCCTCAGGTTACGCCGGTCTATGTCGCATCGGCTGCCGGAGCCACCATCACGGATGTGGATGGCAACGTCTTCCTGGATTTTGCAGGCGGCATCGGCTGCATCAACGCGGGTCATGCCGATCCGGCGGTGGTTGCCGCCATCCAGGCACAGAGTGAAAGGTTCCTGCATACCTGCTTCATGGTTGCGCCCTACGAGGGCTACGTCGCGTTGGCCGAGCGCCTCAACCAGCTCAGCCCTGGCGACTTTGAGAAGCGCACCTTTTTTGTGAATACCGGTGCGGAGGCGGTCGAGAACGCCATCAAGATTGCACGCTCCTACACAGGGCGGCCGGGCGTCGTCTGCTTCGACGACGCTTACCATGGCCGCACCTACATGGCCATGGCGCTGACGGCGAAGGTGAAGCCCTACAAGGCCGGCTTCGGCCCGTTTCCTGACCATGTGTATCGCGTGCCTTACGCCAATCCCTACCGCGTTGCCGATGCGACGGCGCACAGCCTGCAGCAGATCGAGGCGCTGTTCCAGAGCGGCGTAGAGCCGAATCAGATTGCCGCGCTGATCATAGAGCCGGTGCAGGGCGAGGGCGGCTTTATCGTTCCGCCACCTGACTTTCTTCTCAGGCTGCGCGAGCTGTGCGACCGGCACGGCATCGTGCTGGTCGCCGATGAGGTGCAAACCGGCTTTGGCCGCACGGGCAAGCTGTTTGCCTGCGACCAGTTCGGCCTGGTTCCGGACATCCTGCTGACGGCGAAGAGCATGGCCAGCGGCATGCCGATCGCTGGCGTCACCGGCCGCGCTGAGATCATGGATCATCTGGAGCCGGGCGCGGTCGGCGGCACCTTTGGCGGCAATCCCGTCTCTTGTGCGGCGGCTCTCGCGACCATCGACCTGATGGAACGCGAGCAGCTTTGTGAGCGCTCCGAGTCCATCGGCCGCACCTTCATGCAGCGCGCCCACGAATGGCAGCAACGCTTCCCCTGCATCGGCGACGTGCGCGGGGTGGGCGGCATGCTTGCTTTGGAGCTGGTGAGCGATCAGCAGATGAAAACTCCTGCGCCGGACCTGACGCGTGCCGTAACGAGGCACGCCCTGGAGCACGGCCTGATGCTGGTGACCGCCGGAACCTTCGGCAACGTGATCCGCGTGCTGGTGCCGCTTGTCGTCACCGATGGGCAGTTTCAGGAGGGAGTCGACGTGCTGGAGCGCGCCTTTGAAGATCTCGCCGGTACGGCACGATCCGGGGTGCGCTGATGAGCTTCTATCGCAAACTGCCGGACGGCCTGGTTCTGCTGAACGCGCGGCCGGAACACGCGGCGCAGCTTGAGGCGTTGCAGCGCATCTGCTTTCCCACCCTCAGCGACGACGAGCGTTTCAAGGCCGCGCACTTTCTGCACCATCAGCAGATCTTCGGGCCCGGCCAGTTAGTCGCTCTCGACGGTGAGCGCGTGGTCGGTGCCACCGCCACGCTTCGCCTTCGCTTTGACCCGGCGCATGTAAATCACACCTTCGCCGACATCATCCAGGGCGGCTGGCTGACGGCTCACGACCCTGTGGGCGACTGGCTTTATGGCGCGGACATCAGCACGCACCCGGACTATCGCGGCCGTGGCATCGGCCGGGCACTCTACGCAGCTAGGCAGGAGCTGGTGTGGCGTCTTGGCCTTGCGGGTCAGATGACCGCCGGCATGATCCCGGGCTATGGTGAGGTCAAGCACACCATGTCTGCAGAGGATTACTACGCCGGCGTGCTTGCGGGCACCATCCACGACGCCACTCTGTCCATGCAAATCGCTACCGGCTTCGAGCCGCACGGTCTGCTGCCCAACTACCTCAACGACCCGGTGTGCGACAACTACGCCGTGCTGCTGATGCTGCCGGCGCACAAAGAAGTCAAAGGTGCGCAAAGGAGATTCGCCATGTCATACATCCGCATGGAAACAGAGATGCCGGGTCCGCGCGCAAAGGTCGCGCTGGCACGGCGGGCAGACAGCCTGCCTTCCGGCCTGGGCCGTGCAACGGACGTGGTTGTGGAGCGTGCCGAGGGTGCACTTGTCTACGACGTTGACGGCAATACGCTGATCGACCTTGCCGGCGGTATTGGCATGCTGGCGGTAGGTCACTCACCACAGTCCGTGGTGGACGCCATGCACGCGCAGGCCAACCGCTTCATTCACTCCTGTTCGCTGGTCACGACCTATGACGCCTACATGGATCTGGCCGATCTGCTCAATCAGGTCACGCCGGGCGACTTCAAGAAGAAGACACTGCTGGCCAGCAGTGGCGGCGAATGCGTGGAGGAGGCGGTGAAGCTGGCGCGCAAATACACCGGCCGGACGACCATCGTCTGCTTTGAAGGTGCCTACCATGGCCGCACGCTGCTCACACTCAGCCTGACCAGCAAGTATGGCCTGTTCAAGTCCGGCTTCGGTCCGTTCGCGTCCGACATCGTTCGCCTGCCGTTTCCCAATGTCTATCGCAGGCCGGCGGCCATGACGGAGGAGCAGTTCGTCGACTACGCGATCGAGCAGCTCGACCTCGCGATGGTCTCGCAGGTGGATCCGTCAGCGATCGCTGCGTTCATCATCGAGCCGGTGCAGGGCGAGGGTGGTTTTGTGCCGGTACCGCAGCGCTATCTGGAGCACATCCGCCAGCTCTGCGATCGACACGGCATCGTGCTGATCGCTGATGAGATCCAGTGCGGTTCGGGGCGCACCGGCAAGCTGTTTGCCTCGGAGCACTACGGCGTGGTGCCGGACATTACGATTGCGGCCAAGTCACTCGGTGCAGGCACACCCATCGGCGCTGTGACGGGCCGCAGCGAGATCATGGACTCGGCGCAGCTGGGCGGTATCGGCAGCACCTATGGCGGCAGCCCCGTCGCCTGCGCGGCAGCCATCGAAGCGCTGAACATGATCCGTCAGCCCGAGTTTCTGGCGCATGCCAATCGCATCGGCCGTGTGCTGCAAGAGACGCTCAGCCGCTGGAAGCAGCGCTACGCGCTGGTGGGCGATGTGCGCGGCATCGGCCCCATGCAGCTGATGGAACTGGTCTCCAATCGCGACCAGAAAACGCCGCTGCGGCCGGAGGATACGGTGCGGATCGTCAGGTTGGCCGCGGCCCGTGGCGTCATCCTGATTCGGGCCGGTCTGCTCAGCAACTGCATCCGCTTTCTGCCGCCGCTCAACATACCGGAAGACATGCTGCGCGAGGCGCTGGACGTGGTGGAAGAGGCGCTGGCAACGGTCAACCACGACTACTCCCCCGCACCTGCAGAAGTCACCGAACCGGAACTGGCCGCGAGCGCACGGTAGTGGATTGCGTCCTGTTCAACGGCAATCTGCTGACGCAGGACGCAGCCTCCAACGGCACGGCGGTCGCGATTGCGGACGGCGTCATTGCCGCCGTTGGCGACGACCGCAGCATCCGCTCGCTAGCGCAGTCGCACACGCGGCTGATTGATCTTCATGGAAAAACGCTTGTGCCCGGCTTTGCCGATGCGCATGCCCATATCTGGAAGATCGGCCATCTGCTGACGACGATGCTCGATCTCCGCGGCTGCAGCCGCTTGTCCGATATCGGCGACCTCCTTGCCGGCCGGCGCAGGTCGCTGCCCGGGGACGCGTGGCTGCAGGGTCGCGGCTTCAACGAGGCGAAACTCCTCGAGCAGCGCCGTCCGTCGCGCGACGATCTCGACCGGTGGGTTCCAGACCGGCCGGTGGTGCTCACGCGCACCTGCGGCCACATCTTCGCAGCAAACACGCTGGCGCTCCGGCTCGCCGGCATCTCGCGGCATTCCGGTGATCCCGCCGGCGGCATCATCGAGCGCGACGCGTCCGGCGAGCTCAATGGCATCCTGCATGAAACAGCCATTGGCCTCATCCACCGTGTGCTGCCGCCACCGGATGCGGACGCGTATCGTGCCATGATCCTCGCGGCACTTCGTCACCAGGCAGCCCACGGCATCACCGCTTCCAGCGATTGCGGCGTCTTGCCTGCGCTGCTGGATGTGTATGTGGACCTGGATGCACGAGGTCTGTTGCCCGCGCGGGTGGATGCGATGCCGCTGGGCCGGCCCGATGGCGCCAGTGG
>CAXTSF010000019.1:1882-15389 GCA_964246865.1 uncultured Terriglobus sp. | reverse complement strand
ATGTCACTCCAGCTTCCTGCAGGTGGACACGGTAAAGTTCCTCGCGGATGGCGGCCTGAGCGGCAGCACGGCAGCGCTCAGCGTGCCTTACCGCGACGGATCCGGCTCCGGCGTACTGCGCTTCCCACACGATGAATTGCGCGATCTCTTCCACCAGGCGCAGGACGCCGGTTGGCGGATCGCCACCCATGCCATCGGTGACGTCACCATCGAGCAGGTGCTTGCCCTGTACGAGCAGCTCGGGCCCACACCGGCGCATCGCGGTCATCGCATCGAGCACCTCGGCCTGCCGACTGCCGGCCATCTGCGCAGGGCTGTCGCGGCCAACGTGATGACGGCAACACAGTCCATCTTCCTGCGCGAGCTTGGCCGCAACTTCTCACAAACCGTGCCAGAGGTTCTGCTGCGGCAGCTGTACCCATTCCGGTCTATGCTTGACGCTGCTATGACGATGGCCCTGTCCTCGGACGCGCCCGTGGTCGGGAATGACAGCCCTCTTGCAGGCATGCACGCCGCCATCACGAGGCGCACCAGCGATGGCCTCCAGCTGTCACCCGAGCAGGCAATTACGGCTCGCGAAGCCCTTGAGGCCTACACTTTGGGTGGCGCGAGGCTGGCCGGCCAGGAGGCAGTGCGCGGAAGCATTACAGCCGGCAAGTTAGCCGACCTCACGGCGCTCAATGCAGATCCGACAGCCGTGCCAACAGAAGCTCTACTGCAGATCGCGGTAGCCTTCACCATGGTCGGCGGCACGATGGTCTACACACGGCAAGGTGAGTCAGCCTGAGGAGTTCAACATGGCAACCAGCTATCGGCAGTACATCCATGGCGAGTGGCGCGATGCGATCAACGGAGGTACGTGGAATCTGATCAATCCAGCCACCGAGGAGACCCTTCGCGAGGTCCCCTTCGGCGACGCACAGGACTGCCGTGCCGCCATCGACGCTGCTGCCGCAGCCTTCCCGGCGTGGTCGCACGCCACAGCGTACCAACGCGCGGAAGTGCTGAAGAAAGCCGCGGACCTGATGCGCGAACGGCTGGACGCGCTCGCGCACACCACCACACTGGAGAGCGGCAAACCGCTGCCGCAGTCGCGCGGCGAGTGGGCCGTTGCCGCCGACTACTTCGAGTGGTTCGCCGAGGAGGGTAAGCGGGCCTATGGGCGCGTTGTGCCTTCGCGTAACCCCGCCCGGAGGCTGACCGTAACCCGCCACCCGCTGGGGGTGGTCGGCATCATCACGGCTTGGAATTTCCCCATCTACAACCCGGCCCGTGCGGGCGCGGCAGCCCTTGCGGCGGGCTGTACCGTGGTCTTTCGGCCGTCCGAACTCACGCCGCTCACCGCGATGGAGATGATGGCAATCCTGCACGAGGCAGGCCTGCCGCCCGGCGTCGCAAACCTTGTCAACGGCGACCCGGCCGGCATAGCTCAGCAGATGCTCGATCATCCGCGGTGCGCGAAGATCCACTTCACCGGCAGCCAGCGCGTCGGCCGGCTGCTGATGGACGGCGCTTCCAAAACCGTCACGCGTCTGTCGCTTGAATTAGGCGGCAATGCGCCTGTGCTTATCTTTCCCGACGTCGATGTCGCCGCGGTAGCCGCCGGTGCGGTCACGGCAAAGTTCCGTAACGCAGGCCAGGTGTGCGTGTCGCCGCAGCGCTTTTTCGTCCATCGCAGCATCGCTGAACGCTTTACCGCAGAGGTTACCGCGCTTGCCTCCAAGCTGTGCATCGGCTCGGGGTTGCTGCCGGAGACAAATGTAGGCCCGCTGATCAGCGCGCGTCATCGGGATTCCGTGGAGGCTGCCGTGCAGAACGCCCTCACCGCCGGTGCGGTCAACGCGCTTGGCGGCGCACGGCCTGCTGAGCCGGCCAAAGGGTATTTCTTTCAGCCCACCATCCTCACCGGCATCCGCTCTGACTCACCATTGTTTACCAATGAGATCTTCGGCCCTGTTCTGCCCATCGCAATCTTCCAGGACACAAACGCCGTGATCGCCGAGGCAAACAGTACCCGCTACGGTCTCGCCGCATACGCCTGGACCAACGACCTGCGCATTGCACAGCGCGTTGCCGAGCGCCTCGACTTCGGCATGGTCGGCATCAACGACTGGTCTCCGCAGGGTGTTGAGGTGCCGTTCCCAGGATGGAAGGAAAGCGGGATCGGGCAGGAGTCCGGCCCGGAAGGCTTGCTCGAGTATCTCGAGACCAAGGTGGTCTCGACCGGCATCGCCAGCTAGAGCTCTAGCTGAGCGTTTCGGCGGCAATGACCTCCATCGGCAGCTGCGGCCGGCGCGTGGTGATCGTCTCCAGGCCATGCCCATGCGGGCCGGTCTCCCGGATACGCAGCAGAATCGCGAACAGCAAACCGACAAACCCCAGTACGGAGAAGATCAACATGCCGGGTCTGTATCCCGCAAGATGACCAAGACCTGCATGGCCGAAATCATTCGCCCGCCCGATGAGTAAGTTCAGAGCAAAAAATCCGACCTGCTCGATCAGGGTCATCAGAGCAAACGCCGTGCCCAGACGTTTAGGCTCCACAATGTAAGCCACCGAAGGCCACATCACAGCCGGGATCACCGAGAACGCAACGCCCATCATGCACAGCGGCAGAAACAGGCTCACATCCGTGAACCCCATCAACAGATACACCGGCATCAGCAGCACGGAGGCGAACATCATCAGGAAGGCACGTTTGCCGATCCGGTCCGACAGCAATCCCATCAACGGGGTCGCAATCATCGCAGACAATGGCAGCAGACTGTTCAGCATGCCAGCCCGTTGATGGGCCAGCACCCGCATCGCTTCCGACGCCGCCATACCGCCGTGACCGGCCAGAATCTTGTTCGTCAGGAACTCGATGGCGAAGGTCCGAAACGGGAAGATCGCGGAGTAGAACGTGAGGCAGAGCCCGACAACAAACCAGTATGACGGGTTGAAGCGAAGGGTCTGTCTAAGCCGCAGACCCTCCCCGCCTGCCTTTTTCGCGGGCTCATACCGTGCAGCCGACCGGTTCTCCAGCACCCAGTAAACGCCGGAGCAGACCACAGCAAAGACGCCAGCGCCCACCGCGAGAAGCAAGGGTCCACGCCAACTTGCACCACCGCCGGCACCGTGCGGATAGAAGACGCGTTTGCCCCAGGTGGGTGAGTTATCCGCCGCCACGGACGCCAGCCGCGAGATCGTGATCTTGATGCCAAAGGCAAAGCTGAGTTCCTTGCCCTTGAACCACTTCGCCAGCACAGTTGTGGCGGCCACGATCATCGACTCCCCGCCAAGGCCCAGCACCGTTCTGCCGGCGATCATCATGGCCGGCTGCCCGCGCCAGGCCGTCAGGCACGCCCCCAGCAGGCAGATGAGCGCAAAACCTGTAAGGGCCTTCTTGGTACCGACGCGATCGATGACGAATCCGCCAATCAACAACGTCAGGATCGCGGCGACGCTGTATCCCGCATTCAACCAGCCGAAGTTGGTCGCCGTGAAGTTAAGTTTTTCGATGAAGATGCGCTCGAGGGGGTTGATGCTGTCGTAGATGTAATGGCAGCTGCCCATGGCCATGCTCACAAAGACAAGCACGGTCCAGCGATACGTCCGGGACGGTTCTGGCCGGGCAATCTCCATGCGGCTCAAAGGCTTCCTCACTTCTCCTTAATCACTTCTCCGGGCTTGCCCCGTCGCAAAGCTATTGCCTTTGCGGGACGCGAACTCGATTCCGCAGCAGACCCAGATGTTCGATCTCGACCTCAGCCACATCGCCGTCCTTCATGTAAACCGGCGGCTTGCGAAACGCACCGACGCCGGCAGGCGTGCCGGTCGCGATGATGTCTCCCGGTTCCAGCGTGATCGAAGCCGAGATGTACGCCAGCAGCTCCGGAATGCGGAAGATAAGGTGCTGGGTGTTGGACTCCTGCATGACCTGAGAGTTCAGGCGGCCCACGATCTTCAGGTTGTGAGGATCAGGGATCTCATCACGGGTCGCCAACCAGGGGCCGGTCGGGCAAAAGGTGTCGCAGGATTTCCCGCGTGTCCACTGCGTATCGGCAAACTGCCAGCGGCGCGCGGACACATCATTCAACGCCATATAGCCGGCCACATAATCAGAAGCATCTTCCGCTGAGAGCGCTTTCGCCTGCTTGCCGATGACCACGGCGACCTCGGCTTCGGAATCGACCTGCATTTCTCCATCGGCAAAGACGATGTCATCTGCGGGCCCGGAGATGGAGTTTGGAAACTTCGCAAACAGAAGTGGAGCCGCCGGCAGTGCAAAGTCACCCTCGCCGGCATGTGCCTTGTAGTTCAGACCGACGGCGATAATTTTTCCCGGCCTGGGTACTGGCGGCCCGAGCGAAGCCGTAGCCAGTGGCGTACCGGTGAGTTGCGGTCCGGAACGGTCGACGAGTTCCGCCAGGAACTCTTGTGCCTCTAAGCCTGCTTCAAGAAAGGCAGCCATGCTCATCAGAAACGGTGCAGGCCTGCCCGATGCTTCGGCCAGCTCGGCGACACTCAATACATCGTTGCCGCGCACGACGCCCAGGCTCATCATCTCCGGCGTGCGCACATTCACAATCCGCATTCACTCTCCCTCGCACGCTGCCGGACCTGCCCGAACCGCTCCCCGGTCTGCGTCAGTTTGCTCGTATTCACAATACGTCAGCGGCCGCTGCGAATACGACAAAGATCTCCGCAGAGGATCCCGCTTGCAAGCGCATCTGCGCAGACTCACCGGGTTTGACCACGACGGTGTCCCAGGATGCAAGCGGGATGATCTGTCCATCTGCGGAATGCAGTGCGGCCGCACCGCGCTCCGGGACCGTCCGCACATGGATCAGCGCCTCACACGCGCTCTCGGAAGATTTCAACGGATCGATGGTCTGATCCTGATCCGCTGCGAGCATCTGCAGCCGCCGCACACGCAACCTCTGCGCGTACTCAAGCTCTTCCCAGACACGGAGTGGGTTGGCGTCGGCGTGTCCGGTATACGCCGGCAGCAAGGCAGGCGGCTTCTTCGCCGACGGTGTCGCTCGCGCGTACGCGACCTCAGCCTTGGCCTGCGGAATCAGCCGGTAGGCACCGCCTGGCGGCAGATAGGCGGCATGCGCATGCTCACCCGAAGCGCCGGCAGCGGACAGGAAGAGCTCTGGGGAGTCCTCACTGATCTCGTTCTCAGCCAGTGTCAGCCGCACAGAACCGGTGAGCACGACCATGAGAACCTCATCGTCCTCAGCATGACCGTCGATGACCATACCGGACTCGAAGCAGTAGAGTCTCAGCGAGCGCAACGTCGTGAAGCCGGTCTGATCGCGATCCAGATCCACGGGCCGCGGAACCGGGTCCGGTACGCCGTCTAACCGAATCAGTCGGCTGTGATCCGCGGAGATCAGTCTCATAGCATCGTCACATCCGGCTTAGCCAAGAGAAGGGAACTGCGGCAGGTAGGCCTTGTGCGCCTGCAGCAGATCCCGGGCGAGCGCAGCCGCCGCATCCGGGTCACTCACGGAGCCATCCGCCAGCAATGCCTCAACGAAAAGGTCGAAGCTGCCTGTCAGCGCCGCCTCCACCGTAACCTCGACGGCCGCAATCTTCGAAAGTAGTTTGGCCGCGAGTGCCGGAGGCAGAGCCTTCGACTGCAGCGGCATGAATCCTGGGCCACCCGCAGCCGCGGGCATCTCCAGAACTGCGTCCCAGGGCATCCCCGGTACCGCACCGTGGTTCGGCATGTTCACGGAAAAAACGTGCCGCTTATCCTCCAGCAGAGATTGCATGATGTCGATCAGTTGCTCGGACTCACCGGGAACGTCATCAAAATATTCTTTCGGCAACGGCTCGGGCGAGCGTGCAACGGCCAGCATCTCGTCGAACCATGTATCGCCCAGAGCGATACGTCCGTCGATCGAAAACGCATCCACTCCCAAGGTGCGGCCATAGTATTTGCCTTGCGGGAACCGCTCGGGATAGAACTCCGAGATGTGCCGGTCGATGGCGACCGGAAACATGCCGTACCGCTCAAAGATCGACCAGGCCAAAGGATCGTCCGAGTATCTTGGCGCTCTGCCGACGACGGTGTTGGGCCAGTCTGTCTTCTCGGCAAGCTCCTTCTGCAACAAGGGGCGCTGTTCGGCAGCCTTTGCCTTCAGCAACGGAATCAGATCCTCGCCACCGCATCGGATGTCCGTCAGAAAGGTAAGGTGATTCAGGCCCACGCCGAAGCTGGTGATGCAGCCCTCATCCTTTCCGAGAAAGCGCGCCAGGACACCTTCCACATGGTGGACTCCATGGCAGAGACCGATCACAGGAACGCCTGTCTTAAGCCGGATGGCGCGGCATACCGCCGTCATTGGGTTGGAGTAGTTCAGAAAATAGGCATTGGGGCAGAGCTCGGCGACATCCTCGGCAATGGCGACCATCTGCGGAATCATGCGCATGGCCCGGCTGATGCCGCCTGGCATCACCGAATCGCCGACCGGCTGGTAGATGTTGTGCTTGCGCGGAACTGTCACGTCCAGCTCCCATCCGCGGCGTCCGCCCACGGCAATGGTCGTCACCACAAAGTCAGCCCCCGCCAATACCTCGCGGCGGTTCACCGTGGAGACGACCGGGAAGCTGATCTGCTTGTAGGCAAGCATCTTGCGAACGAGCCGGTCCACCGCATCCAGCGTCACCGGATCGATATCCACCAGCGCCAGCTCCCATTGGTCAGCCTGCCCGGTGAGGATCAAATCGGCGACCAGCCGCTGCGTGAAAACAGTGCTGCCAGCGCCGATCAGTACAAGCTTGTGACGGTCCTTCAAGGTCGCCTCCGGTCTCAGGTGGAGCGGTCATCCGCCGCCCTCGGCTTCCAAACACTACCATGCAGAATCGGCTGCTGTTCCTCTTTCTGAAGGCACCCAACCCGTTTATCGATTCGGTCTCGTGCGGTGCTTAGAGCTTCACAGCGTTGCGGTTGATCACGTCCTTCGGAAGTGCCCCGCTCAGGACGTCCAATGCATTTTGCGCCGCGCGCAGCGCCGCTCCAAGCTTGCCGCCCGCGGTCAGCCCGGCCTGATGCGGTGTCAGCACGACGTTCTCCAAAGCGAAAAATGGAGACTGAGTCAGCGGCTCCTGCTCGAACACGTCCAGACCCGCACCTGCGATAGCGCCTGTCTTCAACACCTGCAGCAGCGCAGCCTCATCCACTAGCTCACCGCGGGCGATATTTACCAGATAGGCTGAGCGTTTCATCAGGGCCAGCTCTCTGGTCCCGATCATGTGCCGCGTCTCCCTCGTCAGTGCGGCAAACAGGCAAACTGTGTCCGCCTCCTGCAGCAGCTGATCAAGCGGGACATACTCAATCCCGTACCGCCGCGCGGCCTCCTCATCCTGCGTGCGCGTATGGACCAGCAGGCGGGCTCCAAACGCCCGCGCCCGTACCGCGAAGGCCTTCGCAATCTCTCCAAAGCCCACAATACCGATCGTTGACCCGTACACGTCCATGCTGGTCTGGGTGCGTGCAGCCCAGACGCCATCCCGAATCGCGCGATCGCCCCTAACGATCTGGCGGACCACGCTCAGCATCAGGCCCATCGCGAACTCTGCGCACTGCTCCGCATTGACGCCCTTCACATTGGTGACCAGGACGCCCCTTTGCGTGGCCTCCTGAAGATCCACCGTATCCGAGCCGGAGGTGTGCAGGGCGAGCACCCTCAGCTTCGGTGCCAGCTGAAAAGCTTCCGCATCGATTCCCAGAACACGCCCCATAATCACCGCGTCTGCTTCCCCAAGTTCCCGCAGGGTATGGGTTGGCAGCTCATGCCAGGGAGTCAGCTCGGCAACGTACGTCACAGTATGGCTTGACCGCTCCAGCAACCCACGTGCCTCTCCCATCGTGTGAAAGCTATCGGAGATCACCACAATCCGGGACTTCGCCATGAGACTTAGAATTCTCCACTCTCTCGCTTTTGCAAGGGAAGGCCGACCGCGAAGTAGAGCCTTCGAACGTTCACACGCCAGAACACCCCGGCCATGCATAAAGTCTATATCGCAGCGCCACGCCAGCTTCTGTTTGCATTGACGATCAACCATCCACGGACTTAGCATCGCTCTGCCCGCTACAACCCGATGCCAAACGACCGCGATACAACTCCCGTGGCGGCGTAATCTGGAGCCACCTCGCTCCATGCTGGAAGCAAAAGCGATGGGGTTGGAGCGCCGAGGGGTTCAGTACCTATGCCAGAAAAGCAGTTACGGAGCGCGTCCTGGTTTGCACGCCAGGACAAGAATGGCTTTTATTACCGTTCATGGCTGAAAAACCGAGGCTTCCCTCAGGACCAGTTCGAGGGCCGGCCCGTGATCGGCATCTGCAACACGTGGTCGGAACTGACACCTTGCAACACACACTTCAAGACCATCGCCGACCACGTGCGATGGGGCGTGCTCGAGGCCGGCGGTTTTCCGCTCGAGTTTCCGGTGATGTCGCTTGGCGAGACCATGCTTCGGCCCACGGCCATGCTCTACAGAAATCTCGTTTCGATGGACGTCGAAGAGTCCATACGCGCCAACCCGCTGGATGGCGTTGTGCTCCTGATGGGCTGCGATAAGACGACACCTGCCCTTCTCATGGGCGCGGCCAGCGTAGACGTGCCCGCCATCGGTATCTCCGCCGGGCCGATGTTGCGCGGTGTGTACAAGGGCAAGTACATCGGATCCGGAACAAACACGATCTCCATGAGTGAGCAGCTCCGCTCCGGCCTCATCACGCTGGCGGACTATCACGAGGCCGAGGCCTGCATGCATCGGTCGCAGGGCACCTGCATGACCATGGGTACTGCATCGACCATGGCCTGCATGGTGGAGGCACTCGGCATGGGATTGCCGGGCAATGCCGCTATCCCGGCCGTGGATGCGCGCCGCAATCTGCTGGCACGCGAGTCTGGCCGCCGCATCGTGCAGATGGTGCAGCAGGACGTCCTCATGTCCAGGATCATCACGCGAGAGTCGCTGGAGAATGCCATACGCGTGAACGCCGGCATCGGCGGCTCGACCAATGCAGTTATCCACCTGATTGCTCTTGCGCGCCGCTGCGGTCTTGAGCTGAACCTGGACGACTGGGACCGCCTGGGGCGCGAAGTCCCTTGTCTGCTGGACATCATGCCCTCCGGCAATTTTCTGATGGAAGATTTCTTTGAGGCAGGTGGTCTGCCGGCGATCCTGCGCGAACTCGGCGAGCGGAACCTCCTGCACAAGGACGCCCTGACCGTGAACGGCCGCACCATCTGGCAGAACAATCAGGACGCGCCCTGCTGGCGGCGCGAGGTGATTTACCCCTTCCACGCGCCGTACAAGCCGAATGGCGGTGTGGCTGTGTTGCGTGGCAACCTGGCACCCGATGGTGCCGTCATCAAACCGTCCGCCGCATCGCCGCACCTGGCTAAACACACCGGCCGCGCTGTTGTCTTTGAGTCGATTGAAGATCTTCACGCGCGCATCAACGACGACACGCTCGACATCGACGAGCACTGCGTCATGGTGTTGAAGAACTGCGGCCCGAAGGGCTATCCCGGCATGGCAGAGGTCGGCAATCTGCCTCTGCCACCGAAGATTCTAAAGAAGGGCATCACCGATATGGTCCGCATCTCCGATGCCCGCATGTCCGGCACAGCATACGGCACCGTCGTCCTGCACTGCGCTCCTGAGGCCGCCATCGGTGGACCACTCGCGCTTGTGCAGAATGGCGACCGGATCGCCTTGGACGTGGAGCAGAGGACCCTATCGCTGCTGGTGGAGGATGCAGAGCTCGCCCGCAGACAAGCGGCCTGGCAGCCCCCCGCCCCTCATGCGGATCGCGGCTACGTGAAGCTATACGTCGACCATGTCATGCAGGCCAATGACGGCGCAGACATGGACTTCCTTGTCGGGGGCAGCGGATCCGCCGTTCCACGCGATAACTTCTAGAATCCTCGCTGGCCGACGGGAGGCACACCCGAAGGTTTCGCGTGAATTCGTTGAATACGAAAGTTGGAGAAGACAAAGTCGTACCCGGCAGCACTGACAAGACGGTCCGTTGGTGCGAACTCACCATACGGTGGACCGGTGAGAGAGGCGAATGCGCGCACCGGATGCCCCAGATGCTGTCTGAACTGGTCCTGCGCACCCACAATCTCCTCCTGGAGGACGGAAGGCGGCATGATCGATAGTTTCTGGTGCGAGCGCGTGTGGCTGGCGATGACATGCTTCTTATCCAGCTCTCGCAGCTCCTCCCAGGTCAGGGCGTAGCGACCGTCCGGATACTCGCGCGTGAGCATCTCGATGTCATGGCTCAGCGCATAGGGCAGTTCATCTTTCAAGGCTGAGTTGATGAAGCCGGTGATGACGAAGTACCAACCGACAAATCCATGCTTTTCCACCAACGGCTTGAGTACGTCATACCCATTCCGGTATCCCTCATAGATCGAGACAATCAGACCCGGCTTCGATTTCGTCCACTGACCGGTCGTCAGATACGCATCCAGCTCATCTTCATTGACTGATGTAAAACACTCGCTGTAATGCGCAAGTTGCCGGTCATACTCTGCGGCCTTGGCCTTGGACGCGTTATGAAAGTTGACGGCCCGAATGACCGGTTGTGTGGCGAAGAGTTGCTCAATCTCGTTCGCACGATGCTCGAATGCAGTCGTATCCGTCATTGGAGATCCGTCCCAGCGCCTGCCGCAAAATCACGGTCGGCCAACACTTCGATAATCTGCTGCACATCCCCGGGCCTCGCATTGGGCTGCATGTGTTGGAAGGCCTGGGCATTGCGATGGAACGTGGAAGCCAAGGCCGCACTGAAGGGGCCAGGGTTGACCTTTGACGGTGCACCTACCAGGTTCACGCAGGCCAGAAAGACCGGTACGCCTTCTTCCGAGTAGGCTCGCGGTGCCAGCCGGGCAAGATCCGCGCGCAATCGCGCTTCCGCTTCGAGATCACTGCCCTGATCAGGTCGCTCTGTGCGGGAGCGCGTCGGATGCGCTTCAGCGGTCTGACCCTGACCCAGGAGAGGCCATGCGATGGCACCGATGCCGGCCATGCCGAAGTGGATGATTGCTTGCCTGCGATCGATGAGCAAGGGCCTTCTCCCGAAACCTGAAATCTGTTTATTTATTGTAGAAACAGAAGCATAGAGTGGAGCTCAACAAACGTCAACGAAAAGAATTGGGCAAGAGACACTGCATGCTACTCTGTGCTGCAACGTGAGGATTCGCATGTGTTCCGCCCACTCTGCCGCGCGCAGCGCTGCTTTGTTTTGCATCGTCGGTATGCTCCTCGGTGTAACGCCGTCACCATCCGCACTCGCTCAAAGGAATGCGTCACGTTCAGTCAGCCGGCCTGCTGACACGGTCATCCTCAATGGTCAGATCTACACGGAGGATCCCTCTCGCAGGACGGTAGAAGCGCTTGCCGTGCGAGACGGAAAGATCGTCTTTGCCGGCGATGCGAGCGGCGCAAAGCAACTGATCGGCACCGCGACGCACGTTGAAGATGCAGGGGGCAAACTGATTCTCCCTGGCCTCGTCGACGCACACATTCATCCCATGGGCATCGTCGATTTTGGCGGGTGCAGCCTCCATTCTCAGACCCGCACCCTTTCCGAGATCGCCTCGGTCGTGGCTGACTGCGTGCAGCAGCAGAAGCCGCCCGCCGGAGGTTGGCTGATGGTTTCCGACTGGGAGTACGGCGGAGGCAATCAGGTTGACCCGCGGCATGCCACCCTGCGCGCGGCGCTTGATGCCGCCTCGAAACAGAGCCCCATCGTCATGATGGGGTGGGACGGCCACCATGCTGCCTTCAACAGTGCCGCACTCGCCCTGGCAAAAAACGCGCAAGGCAAAACCGTCGGCTATTCGAGAACCACCCTTGCATCTGACTTTGAACCCTACAAGGCCTATGTCGGCGTCGATGCCGCGGGCGAACCCACCGGCGACATCGCGGATCAGGGCTGGAACCCGATCGATTTCAGCGAGGTCAACCGGGAGGAGCATCGCAAACTTCTGCAGTCGCCTGAGCGCCTAGCCCGGCGCATCGCCTCCGCGGGCATCACCGCCGTGCAGGACGCAAATGCCGATACCGGCGGTTATGAGGTTTATGACGAACTGATCCGCAGGCATCAGCTCACCTTTCGACTCAACCTGGATCAGTTCTTCCTTCCGGAAGCCTTTCGCGACAGCTCCGGACATATCGACTACGACACGCTGTTCCGTAGGGCAGAAGCGGTCCGCCAGAAGTACACGCCCAACCCGCTGGTGCGCGCGGACGCCGTGAAGGTGTATGCCGATGGCGTGCCGGAAGCGAACCCGAATAACACGCCGCCAACCCTGGGCAACTCACCCCGCCCGGTGCCCTATCTGCAACCCATCTTCAGCAAGGATGCAGCTGGCAAACTCGCCGTCACGGGTTATGTCGATGTTTCTTCCCCGGCATGCGTGCACGTCCGCGCCAGGCCGGAGGAGTACACCGCAAAACCGGCCATCGACGTTTTCTCCCTGCAGTACGGCTTCCATCCGGGGCAGTGTGCCATCTCCTATGGCGTCCCGGAACATGCGCCCGCCATCTTCAATGAATACATCCGGCGCGCCCACCTCGCGGGCTATACCATCCACATCCATTCCATCAGTGACACCGCTGTCCATATGGCGATCGACGCTCTAGAGCAGGCCCGAGCCGCCGATAACAACACCTCGCGCCCGGACACACTGGCCCACGTGCAGTTCGCCACCCCGGAAGACGTCTACCGTATGGGCCGGGACGGCCTCTATCTCGCGTTCACCTATAGCTGGATTTATGCCGAGCCACAAGGCTATGACCTGAGTATCATTCCGTTCTTCGATAAGGTTCTGGGTAACAGCTACGAAGCCTTTCACGACCCCGGCAGCTATTACGAACGCAACACCTACCCGACAAAAACAGCCAAAGATGCAGGAGCAGTGCTGGTCGCCGGCTCGGACGCGCCCGTGCTCACCAAAGATCCGCAGCCCTTCGTCAACATGGAGTTCGGTGTCACGCGTTCGCGTCACGGATTGAGGCCGCTCAGCCCTCAGCAGCGGCTGAACATCCGGGACCTGATCGATGCCTACACCATCAATGGCGCTCGGGCGCTCGCGCGTGAGCAGGAGATCGGCTCGCTGGAGACCGGCAAATCCGCCGACTTCATCCTCGTCGACCAGAACGTCCTGTCCCTCGCAGATCAGGGCCATCCGGAAAAGATCGGAAATACCAGAATTCTCGAGACCTGGTTCATGGGCAAACGCATCTACAAGGCGGCAGGGAACGAAAAAGCGGCAGGGAACGAGAAGGCGGCAGGAAACTAAAGAGACGGCAGGAACTAACGGAGCCGAACCTGCCTCAGGATCTCCGGCGTTGCATGCTGATCGAGAAATGCCTTCAGCAGTGCCTTGTCTCGAAAGGCCTCTGTACCGCCGGGACGCTGCGTCGAAAGCGCCCCGGTCACATTTCCGAAGGTCGCGGCATCCACCCCGGACGCGCCGTATAGCCA
>CAXTSF010000019.1:0-1872 GCA_964246865.1 uncultured Terriglobus sp. | reverse complement strand
CGTCAAAGCTGTCGCCCGCGCCTACCGTATCGACCGGTGTCACACGTAAGGCCGAAACCTCCTGGCGGACGTCGCCCTGCTGAACCGTCGCCCCCTTTGCCCCGCGCTTCACCACCACCAGTGGCACACGTGCTGATACCTTCTGCAAGGCCTCCTCCAGTGTTGCCGACTGAGTCATGCGCAGCAGCTCATCCTCGTTCGGCAGCAGTATGTCTACCAGGCCCAGCAGCTCATCGAGCACACTGCCCCATCTGTCCTCCGGATCATCATTCGTATCCAGCGAGATCGTAAGTCCGGCCTCTTTCAATGTGCGGACGAACTCGGGCAGCCCCGCCTGCATCGCTTTCTGCAGGAACAACGACGATAGGTGAAAGTGGCGTGCCGAAGATACATAGGGGAAGGAAAGATCGCTGATAGCCATCTCGCTCATCGTTCCCAGATAGGTCAGGATGTGGCGCTGAGCTCCATGTGTCAGCAGCACCGTAATGCCCGTGCTCAGCTTGTCGTGCACCAGTATCTGGCTTAGGTCGACCCCACTCTCACGCAGCCGCTGCAACGCAATCTGGCCCAGCTCGTCACGTCCGACCATGGAGGCGAATGCCACAGACGCGCCAAGCGTTGACAGGTTGTGAGCGAGGATGGACGAAGACCCGCCGAGCGTCGCGACGAAGTTGGATGCGAGCAGCTCTCGCTCCAAAGGCATGTTCGCCGGCAGGTCATACAGGATCAGGTCCAGGTTGATTTCGCCGGCGATCGCGATGTCAAAGGGTCTATTCGGCATAGGGCACCGTCAGTCTACTTCCTGGAGAACCGGCGTGCCTGTGTCACAGAGGAACGCTGTTCCGCTGGAAGCGAGACATACGGATTCAGCCCAGCTACTTCCAGATGGATGTGAGCTTCCAGACCTTTCCATCAGCATGGACGGGTTTGCTTCCAGATGAAAACAGCTCCACTCGCGTATTCGGCGACACGGGGTAGATCAGGTCAGACATCGCGATGGTTCCGTCCTGCGCGAACGATTCCACCGATGACCGGTCGAGAATGAGTTGGAGATTGAACGGACGATTCTTGACGAGGGGAGCGGCGGTTCTCGCCGGAAAACCGGGGCCTATCTCCTGCCCGGATCGTGTCCGGTCCATATAGAACTCCGCCCGCGCTTGATCAAACCCGATCTCGATCCAGTGCGCCGCGTCGGAGTAGAGCCTCAGCCCGGCCGTCTCCCGCGGTCCCGGGTGAAACTCAAGATGGATCTCAATCGGACCCTGTGCCATGTCTTTGCCAAGGTCGGGCAGATCATGATTCGACCTAATAATTTGTGGCGTTTCTTTGGCGCGCAGCGCCGCCACGACTGGGCGCTGCCGCAGAGCCAGTCCGCCCTCGTCGTGGACAAACGTTAGCTCCCGCGGCAAGCTCATCTGCCCGCGCCATGGTGCGGTCGGCAACTTTTCCGCATATTGCCAGTTGCTCATCCAGCCAAGCAGGACAGGTTGGCGATCGTGAGCGAGACCGTTGAAGCTGATGGCGCAATAGTCATCCTTGCCGTAGTTGGTCCAGCCGTGCGAGCCGCGCTCCTGCGATGGCGAGAAGCTCTTCCCATCGAAGCTGCCGAGGAAGTACTGCTCGCCTGAGCCGCCCTGAGGCGCGCCTGGGTTCAGGCCCACCTTCAAGGCCCATATGCTGCGTTTCGCATCGGAGGAAGGGATCTGCAGGAAATCCGGGCATTCCCAATCGCCGGCCACATCACCGGCGGGTCCAAAGTCGCTCAGATGTGACCACTGTTTCAGATCAGCCCAGGAGTAAAACTGCACCTTGTGCTCTTTTGGCAACGAGACCGCCATGATCCAACGGCGGGTCTGCTCGTTCCATGACACG
>CAXTSF010000018.1:9952-25972 GCA_964246865.1 uncultured Terriglobus sp. | reverse complement strand
GCCGACGGCCGGATATCACTCGTATTCAGTGAGCTGCCCGGCAGCTTCAGGATGGCCAGGGCGAGAGCCAGCACGATCAGCACTGCGGCGATGATCAGGTACGGCGTTCGCACCGTGGATGCCTGGCTAGCACGGTAGCTCTGCAGCGCCGCGGGTGAGAGCGCATGCAGCTTCTCAATCGCGATCGGCACAGCGGTGCCGAGAATCAATAGGCCGCCCAGCTTTGGCGCAATGGCCGTACCAAGCGAGTTGAAGGCCTGCGAAAGATTCAGCCGGCTCGATGCCGTAGGCTCCGGCCCAATGCTGGTGACGTATGGATTGGCCGCTACCTGCAGGCAGGTGATGCCGCCGGCCAGCACAACCAGCGCGCCGAGGAAGAGCGGATAGGACGCCAGCGAAGCCGAGGGTAAAAAGAGCAGCGCACCGCACGCCATCACGGCCAGGCCGAAGACCATGGTCTGCTTATAGCCACGCCACTCCACCAGCTTGCCGGCCGGCAGCGCAAACACGAAGTACGAGGTGAAGAACGCCACCTGGATCAACGCGGCCTGTGCGTAGCTCAGCTCAAAGATGGACTTGAGGTGAGGGATGAGGATGTCGTTGAGCGAGGTCAGAAATCCCCACATGAAGAAGAGCACCGTCGCGATCGACATCGCGCGGTAGTCCGTACGGGTGCGCCCCGGTACGCTGAAGGTCTGCGGTGCTGCTGAGGTGATCGCCATAAGCCTCTCGTGGTCCGTCGCATGGCGCAAGGGATGGCGCGCGCGGATGCCGCCAGTAAGACTATCGCGCGAGGGGAAGGATCGTCACCCCAAGAGTGAAGACCTCTGACGAAGTTCTCTCACGAGAGCCACTTCAGCAGCCGGATGATTCCCATCCCGCTCGCCCTGCGGTGTGCCGACACATCCTTCCGGGCGGCAATGGCGCGCCGGTTCTCCTGGTAGTAGCGGTACGCCCGCAGCAGCATGGCTTCATTGGTCATCGTTGGCTGCCAACCGAGCTCCCGCTTCGCCTTCTCCGTATCAAAGCAGAAGCTTTCCGCGATCATCTTGTAGTGGTACGGCCCCAGTGGCGAGAGCCGCAGCTTGTGCGCCGCAACCATGGCCGCGATCGTGGGTGCCTTTGGCAGCGAGCGCACCCGGCTGCGGCTGCCGCTGGCCGCGATGACGCCCTGGTAAAGCGAGCGCATGCTCGGCACATCATCCGAACCCACGTGAAACAAGCCGCTGCGCCCATACTGGGCACCGAGGATGCAGGCCGCTGCCAGATCCTGCGCATAGATAAACTGGTAGCAATTGCCGCCATCACCGACAATCCAGACCGTCTTGCCGTCATCGATGAACTCGTACAGGATCGCCAGCAGGCCCAGCCGTCCCTCATCCATGATGGTGGGGCAGCGCAGGATCACAACGTGGAGATCGGCAGCAAACTGTTGCAGTTGCCGTTCCGCCTCCAGCTTGCTACGGCCATAGATCTCCACCGGTGCCGGCTGGTCTCGCTCCTCGTGCACCGGGTGACCCATATCCTCCGCCCATAGGCAGTTTGAGGACAGGAAGACAAACGGCTTCACGCCCGCAGCCATGGCCGTTTTCGCCAAAAGGTTGGTTGCGTCCACGTTGCTGGTCCAGAGCAGATGCTCATCGATGCGCGAACCGTGGGCGAGCTGCGCCGCACAATGGAAGACGGCATCGAAGCGATGCTCCTCGAAGATCTGCTGCATCCGGCCACCGTGGCGGATGTCGCCCTGGATAGTCGTCAGCCCGGGCGCACCCGCATCCTCGTCCGGTTGGAGATCCACATTCACGACGGTATGGCCTTCGCCGAGAAGACGCCGCTTGAGGATGCCTCCAAAGAAACCCGACGCGCCGGTGACGAGATAGTGTGCCATCTCCCCTTCTTCTGTCATCTGCACGGAACCGTGCCGGCAGACATGCTCAGTCCGCCTCGAGCTCGCGCTCGTGCTGCTGCAGGCCGGCCGTTTCCGTCGGAAATAGCTGTCGCAAGGTCTCCAGCAATACAACCGGCGAGTACCCTTCGATCACGCGATCCACGGGGCCGTGCCCTTGCTCATCGGCGTTGCCCGTCGCCACGATCTTCATCTCGGGGAAGCGCGCGCGCACCTTCGTGGTGAACTCTTTGCAGGAGATCTGGGAGGACGCGCCGACCACGACGCAGTGCACGCGCGGGAACTGCTCGAGCGTCTCCAGCGCCTCGTCAAAGGAATAGGCCGTAATGACATTAAACTTCGCGGTCTCGATCACAAGTTTGCGCGTCGAAATGCTGCCCTCAAACTCGCGATCCACCACCAGAAAACACGGACGGACCATGCCGCCTCCTTTGTGCTACGTACACAGACTCAGTACAGTATGCACGTCAGGGCTTATGCGCCGCGATGACACGCGGCCGCCCGTGCAGATCCGACGCGGTCTCCAGGCCGGTCCATCCCTCCATCATCGCCATGAGCACATTCGCGGTGCCTGCCGTTTCCAACAACAGCCAGCCTCCGGGCCGCAGGTGTTCCCGCGCTTGCGGTATGAGCCGGCGATAGACATCGTAGCCATCCCGGCCGGCGAAGAGCGCCAGTGCCGGCTCGTACTCACGCACCTGGGGATGTAACGTATCCCGCTCGGCGAGAGGCACATAGGGCGGATTGGAGACAATCAGGTCAAAGACCTGGTCGCGGGCAGCATCGAGCAGGTCCGACTCAAAGAAACGAATGCGCTCCATCGCATGGTTCGCCTGCGCATTCGTACGCGCCACGGCAAGCGCTGCAGGCGAAATATCGAAGGCCCACAGCTGTGCGCGCGGCAGCTCCAGCGCCAGCGTGATGGCAAGGATCCCACTGCCCGTGCCTACATCGGCGATACAAAGGGGCGCATCGCGATCCACGCGGCGAAGTGTCTCATCGATCAACAGCTCGGTCTCCGGACGAGGGATCAGCACATCCCCGTTCACGGCGAAGCTGCGGCCGTAAAACTCCTGCGATCCCCGCAGATGCTGCATGGGCGTCGCCTGCAGGCGGGCGTCCAGAAGGGCCAGATATCGCTCCTGCTGACCGGAGGTGATCGGCTGCTCCGGATGCGCTCGCATCGCGACACGACTCAGTCCGGTCGCTATCTCCAGCAGTGCCGCAGCGTCGCGCTGCGCGTCCTCGGCGATATCGGGCCGCTGACGCAGACGCTCCGCACCGGAGCGCAGAGCGTCGCGAATAGTCATGACGGCAGCGCTCAGGCGGCGACAGCCTCCGCCTTCAGCCGTTCGGCTGTGTCGTGTGCGATCAGAGCATCCACCACCAGCTGCAGCTTGCCCTCCATCACGTACTCCAGCTGATGCAGGGTCAAACCGATCCGGTGGTCGGTGAGACGGTTCTGCGGAAAGTTGTAGGTGCGAATCTTCTCGCTGCGGTCGCCCGAGCCTACCTGCTGCTTGCGTACATTCGCCTGGGCCTGGTGCTGCTTCTCCATCTCCACCTCGTACAGCCGGGAGCGCAGCACACGCATCGCCTTTTCACGATTTTTGATCTGCGACTTTTCATCCTGGCAGCTCACGACCGTGTTCGTCGGAAGATGCGTGATGCGAATGGCCGAGTAGGTCGTGTTCACGCTCTGGCCGCCCGGCCCTGAGGAACAGAAGGTGTCGATGCGCAGGTCTTTCTGCTCGACCTTCACGTCCACGTCCTCGGCCTCCGGCAGCACCGCAACGGTGATGGCCGAGGTGTGCACGCGACCCTGCGTCTCCGTCGCCGGCACACGCTGCACCCGGTGGACGCCGCTCTCGTATTTCAAAGAGCTGTACACGCGATCGCCCTCAATGATTGCCGTTACGTCTTTCAATCCGCCCACGGAGGACTCACTCTCACTCAGCACCTCTACCTTCCATCGGTGCAATTCGGCGAAGCGCAGATACATGCGGAAGACCTCCGCGGCGAACAGGGATGCCTCATCGCCTCCGGTGGCCGCACGAATCTCCAGGATGACGTTCTTGTCATCATTCGGGTCTTTGGGCAGCAGCATTACCTTCAGCGCTTCTTCGATCTCCGGCTTGCGTGCGGCCAGCGTCGAGAGCTCCTCCTGTGCCATGGCGCGGATCTCCGGATCGGATTCGGACAGCATGGTGTTCGCATCCGCCATGCCGAGCATGACGTTGCGATACTCACGGTACTTTTCAATCACGGGCTGCAGATCGCGGTGCTGCTTGGTCACCCTCTGGTAGCGCTGCTGATCGCTCACCAGGGCTGGGTCGCTGAGCTCGCGCTCCAGTTCAAGAAATCGTTCTTCGGTCTGTTCCAGACGGTCAAACATCGCGGTACTCCTACTGCAGGCGCACTGCAGAGATCTCAATCACACACACATCGGGGGAGAGTCGCAGGAGAGGGCGCGGCTAGAGAAAGCCAGGCCGAAGGAGGCCGGCACTGGAGCCACTCATTCCGGGCAGACGTGTCACGCTCATATGGATTGGATGATACAGCGGAGATTCCCGATACAACTCACAAAGTTGTGGCGGCCGCATTCCACAACGGAACAGCGCAACCGCACAGCCTCAGATTGCCCGCAGCGCCCGCGCCGGCAGCGTCAGCACGGCCCATAGCAGTTCCAGCACACCGCCAACGGCAACGCCGACTACCCGGAACGGCAGCAGGAACAGCCACACAACCGGGTACAGCACCAGCGCCAGAAGCGCCAACGGCCAGCACAACACCAGCAGTAAACACCATAGAAGTACTTTCAGCATACGCACCTCCACTCACGGGTACGGCGATGCTGCCTCGCCGGTTCCCGGTGGGTGCATTGCACCTTCTACGGCTTGCTGCAGGTGAAGTTCTCCGCCAGATCGGTGCTGCCCGAGCCCTTGTAGGTCACCACCTCCGGATACGGGCACACCGGCCGCGTCATCACCACTTTTGCCGAGGCGCCCGTGCCGGCCATCTTCGCCCCGATCAGCATCTCCGGTGCCTTGCCGTGTTCTACCCACTGCTCCAGGGCCTCGATCGCGCCGGACCCGGCATCTGCACTGTGCATGCCAAGCTGGCCAAAGTTGCTCGCACCCGGGCCGCCCGCGCAGTGCTCCGTGCCCGCCATCATGTACAGGCGCAGCATCTCGCCGGCCCTGGCCGCGCCCATCTTCTCGGAGACGCTGTGCACATACTGGATGGTGATGTAGGGCGAGATCGCGGCATCATTACAGCCGTGATAGAGGATCAGCTTGCCGCCACGGCCGGCGAAGCGGCTCAGGTCGGGGTCCACGGCCACCAGGGAGCCATCGAGCTTCTCGGCAGCGGCGCGCATGGAGGCACCCGCGTCGGCTGTCATCAGATCCCACTTGGGATCCTGAAACACCATGTACCGAAAGTACTGCACGGGATAGCGCGCCCCTGCCGCCGCTCCCGGCCCTGGACCGGTCACCCAGTACTCCCACCCGGGCTGCTCAGAACCGGGCGTGTAGCCAGGAAACAGGATCTCGCCTTCCTTCGTCGCGCCGCCGGTGTACAGCTTGCGCAGCGTGGCGATCTGCGGTGCCGTCAGGCACGCTCTCGTCTCTTCCCCGTGGCACAGTAACGTTGCTGGATCGAAGTGGCACTGCTCGGGATTGTTGACGATCCCGTCCTTTACGCCGTCCGCCGCATCACACGCCTGCAGCGCAGAGCGCTGGATCGCAGGCAGCTTCATGTTGCTGATGTACGCGGCAGGGTTGGCCAGCATCGCCTGCGAGATGTCGATGTCCGCGGACAGCATCCGTGTCCAGTTGTTTGCCGGCGCCCCGGCAAGGATGCCGTCATAGTCCTCCGGAAAACGCTGCGCCTCCATCAACGCCTCGCGCCCGCCATTCGAACAGGCGTCAAAGTAGGTGTGATCTGCCCGATGGCCGTAGAAGGCGGCCACGATCTCCTTCGCCTGCACTGCGGTCAGATGGATGGACCGGTAGCCATAATCAATCACCTTTTCGGGATGGTGATAGGCCCAGCTCGCGTCCTCAGCACTCGCCTCATGGCCCGTGTCTGTGCTCGCCGTCGCATACCCCTGCCGCACACTCTCCGCCATCTGCCCGAAGTTGATCGTTCCCGCATATCCGCCGTTCCCGACGCCCAGCAGCCGGCCGTTCCACCCGCTTGCCGGCATCCAGACCTCAAAGTGGATCACCGAATCCGTCGAGGGCCGCAGCACACCCGCCACGCGGCAGAGCGCCGGCAGCTTCTCCAGCTTCTCGCCATACGGGGTGGTCAGCGTACCCGTGCTCACCATCTCAGCCAGTGTGACGGATCCTCCCTGCAGCTTGCGCTCGCGTAAAGCAGCACACTCCGCGGCATGGGCCAACTGAGGCAAAAGCAGGAGAAAGGCAACTCCAGACAGGAAGCACGAGCGCTTACGAATCATCATCGCGCGCAGTTTAGCATTTGCCGGCCTCACACCGCTCCCGCCGTTTGCCATCTCGCCGCTATATGCGGGGGCCACTGCACCAGCGCTTAACTGGACGCTGAATCTGCTGCGCAACATTGTCGCCAACGGAGCAGCAATCGCAACAGCTTCTTGCAACCGGGAATGCTGGGTCTAGCTTACAAGGACCAGTGCAATGAAGCGTAGCTAACGATCTCTTCTGGCTGGGCGTCTCGATCCAACCGGCCGCCACTTCCCCGCTCTGCCGCCAGCCCAACTCCGTCACCGGTAAGCGTGCGAAGCTTTCCCTCCAAGCATGTGCGCGACAACAAGATTTCGGCTGCCTTGCGCAGCGACCTCATGGCATCTGCTCCTCGATTGATCCCGGCGTGCCAATGTCGGTCCAAATTGAGAGTGCGCGAAAGCGTTCAATGTCGGCGTGGAGTTTGGCGAGCTTATCGTCTACAAGCTGGTTAGCGATTGAACCGAGCAGCAGGAAGGACGGCGGATTGGGCAGTTCGGCAATTTTGAGCATGGCTTGAACCCCGCGCTTCAGGTCACCATTCCAGTTAAGCTCTCGCTCGGCCATGCGCTTACGGAAGGCGTCGTAGTCAGGTATCTTACCCTCGGACTTTTGGAGTGAACGTCCGGCCCACTCGGTCTTGAACATCCCCGGTTCCACAGCAGTGACGTGGATGCCAAATTCAGCAACCTCCTGCCGCAGCGCTTCCGTGATCCCTTCCATCGCAAACTTCGTAGCGTTATAGATACCGACGTTGGGAAGAGCCACTAAGCCTCCCATAGAGGTGATGTTCAGAATGCGTCCGCTGCGGCGTTGCCGCATACCTGGCAGCACAGCCTGCAGCATCGCAAGCTGGCCAAACACGTTGACTTCGAACTGTGCACGCACCTGGTCCAGCGACGCCTCTTCGATGGTCGACATCAGGCCATATCCGGCATTGTTGACAAGCACATCGATCGAACCAGCTGCTTGCTCGATTTCGCCGACGACCTGGACCAGTTTGTCCGTGTCCCGTATGTCCAGCACTTTGCCGGTTGCTTGGCGCGGGTCTTGGTGTTCAAACTGTTCGCGGTCTTGTTCGTTGCGAACAGTGCCGACTACACGCCAGCCTTGTGCAAGCGCCTCTGTTGCGAGGGCCTTCCCAAGACCGGAGCTAACGCCCGTTATGAGGATTGTCTTACTCGCTCTCGTGCTCATCTGCAGTTTGATGCATGCAGGCTTAGCCGGATTCGAACAAGGCTTCTTGCTCCACCGGCGATTGCGCCATGCGATAGCACGCCTTGAAGAAATTACGCCTGTGCCGTACGCGCTCATTCCTTGTACGGTTGGCATAGCTCCTCATAAACCCCGATCTCGCCAGATTGCACTGCTCTGTCGCACAGCGCCAGCGTACGATCTTCGACATCTGGTGTAGTGATCTCTACCACGGCGCACGCCGCGCAAGCGCAACACCGCCCTTCGCGCATCACAGCTACAGCGAAAGGCTCCCCACATTCGAATGGCAACCTGGAATGCACTCGCACACCTGGCCGAGGAGATGGCCACCACCGGCAGCCGGCTGAAGAAGCGCGCTGCCGTTGCCGAGGCTCTTATCGCGGCGCGCAACGCGGGGACACCCCGCGATGCCGGCCTCTTCGCCATGTATTTCTCCGGTCTGCCCTTCCCTGAGGCCGACAGCCGCAAGCTGAACGTGGGCGGTGCCATGATGTCGCGTGTGGTGAACGAGCTCACCGACGCCACCGAGGCGGAACGCACCGCGGCCTACCGCCGCCATGGCGACCTGGGGGCCGCAGCCCACGATCTCTTCGCGGCCATGCCCGCGCGCACGGTTGGCGAGCCGCTCACCCTGCGCGATGTGGAGCGCTTCTTCGACGAGATCGCCACGGCAAAGACCACCGCCATTCGCAGGGAACGGCTCACCGCGATGCTCAGCCGTGCACCGGCGCTCCATGCCAAGTACCTCATCAAGCTCGCGCTTGGCGATATGCGCATCGGGGTGAAGCAGGCCCTGGTGGAAGAGAGCATCGCCGTCGCCAGCGCACAGCCGCTCGCAGAGGTGCGCAACGCTGTCATGCTGGAGGCCGACCTTGCCGATGCCACCGTGCTCGCCTTCGAGGGCCGGCTCGGCGAGGCGCGCATGCGGCTCTTCCATCCGCTCGGCTTTATGCTCGCCTCGCCCGTGGACACGGCGGAGGAGGCGGTGAAGCGCTTCGGCTCCGATCCAAAAGCCGCCAGGGAGGCCGACCTCTCCGTCGAGCCTGTCAGCGGCGCCGAACCCGAGCCACATCTGCACGAGGAGGACGCGTCTGCCCTCTCTGTCGGCCAGCATGTTTCTATCGCCGTACTCCACCTGAACGCCCAGATCGAAGACAAGTTCGACGGCATGCGCGTGCAGCTCCACTGCGGCGATCCCGCGTATCCCGGCCGCGTTGCGCTCTACTCCCGCAATCGCGAAGACGTGACGGAGGGATACCCGGAGATCCGCGAGGCCTTTGCGCAGGCACCAGCATCCCACGACGGTGACTCCGCAGGCATCATCCTCGACGGCGAACTGCTCGCCTGGGATGTGACACAGCAGCGCGCCCTGCCCTTCTCCGTCCTCAGCCCGCGTCTCGGCCGCAAGCGGGTCAGCAACGAGATCCGCACATCGATTCCGGTCGTCTTTATCGCTTTCGATCTCCTCTTTGCCGACGGCCAGCTGATGCTGGACCAGCCTCTGCGCGAGCGGCGCGCCCGTCTTGAGACCCTGGCGGAGCGCCTGCGCTCACACACGCTCTCGCCTCTGCAGCTGCCCGCGCCCATGCCGAAGGGCGGCCTCTTCACCGCACCCGCGGAGGAGCAGCCCCGGGGCGAGCAGCGGCTCCTGCTCTCACCGGTCACGGCGGCGCACACCGCCGAGGACCTCGACCGCGCCTACGTCGACGCACGTGACCGCGGCAACGAGGGCGTCATGATCAAGGCCGCCGAGTCACTCTACCAGCCCGGCCGCCGCGGCCTCTCCTGGCTCAAGCTCAAGCGGCATCTGGACACGCTGGATGTCGTCATCACGGGCGCGGAGTTCGGCAGCGGTCGCAAGGCGCCCTTCCTTTCCGACTACACCTTTGCCATTCGTGGACCGGAGCGCGACACAGGTGAACTGCAATTGCTCAACGTTGGCAAGGCCTACAGCGGTGTCACCGATGCGGAGATCACGGAACTGACCGAATGGCTGAAGGCGCACACCCTGGAGGACTTTGGCCACTTCCGCACAGTCGAACCGGCGGTCATCCTCGAGGTTGCGTTCAACAACATCATGCGCTCCGAACGCCACGCGAGCGGCTTTGCGCTGCGCTTCCCCCGCATCCTCCGCATTCGCACGGACAAGCCGCTCGCCGAGATCGATACCCTCGCCCGCGTCGAAGAGATCTACCAATCGCAGCCGGATAGGCCGGTGGAGATCACCGGGAGCGCCTCTCCGTCGGAGGCATAACCATCCAGCGGGACTCGATCCATTCCTTCGTCCCGCATGCACCGCCTACGCTGCGCGACTCCACCACTCCATTACCCCTTGCTGTACCCGTCCCGTCGACATGGAGCGCATCGCTCCTTCTGTTGCACGGCGTGGAGCGATATGGAGTCGCTTCACGCGCGCCTTACTGGAAGAGGTAGTCCATGTGCCAGTCTGGTGCGTGCCCACTGTGGCGAGCGAGTGTCGCCAGCTGCGCGTAGTGCCGGATGCCGTGCAGTAAGGCATGCAAAAAGACGTCCCGCCGGGTCGCCTGAAACGATCCGGCCGTGCGCGTGATCACCGTGAACGTTCCTGCCCAGGGGTACTCTGCTCGCGCCAGCAAATCCCGATACAGAGCCACAGCGCGCTCATGAGTGCTGAAGATCGCCGCTGCGCTTGCCGAGGAGAGCGCCGCATACGGTGTGGGAGGCTTGCCGTCCAGTTGCTCTGCATACCGCAGCTCGGCAGCCGCAATGTGCAGCAGCAGGTCCGCAACAGTGCTTGACCCGCGCACATCACAGGGAAGCTCCAAAAGGTCAGGCGCGCGCTCCACCAGCGCACGCCACCGTTGCGCCGTTGTATCGCTCCACGTAAGCAGGGCCTCGGCGGAAAGATCCGGTCTTGTACTCTCGCTCATACTCGCTCCTCTTTGCGCAACGCCCGATGTCCGATGTCCCGCCTCCACTGCATACCCTCAAACGAGATCTCCGCAAGCGCCTCGTACGCCTTGCCCAGAGCGCGCCGGAGGTTGTCCGCAACCGCCGTTACCCCCAGCACGCGCCCGCCTGCCGTGAGGACCTCCTCGCCGCGCAGCGCGGTGCCCGAATGGAAGACCTGCACATCGGCACGTGCCGCCGCCTCCAGACCGTGGATCGCTGCGCCTAGAGCCGGACTCGCCGGGTAGCCCGCGCTCGCCGCGATAACGCACACGCTCGCTCCCGGCCTCATCCGCACATCGAGTGCATCCGCCGTACCGTCCACCGATGCCTCGATCAGGTCGAGCACATCCGTCTCCATCCGCATCAGCAACGCCTGTGTCTCCGGGTCGCCCCAGCGCGTGTTGAACTCCAACACCATGGGCCCGTGCGCCGTCCGCATGATGCCGCAGAACAGGATTCCGCGGAACGGTTCGCCCTCGGCACGCATCCCGTCCACCACCTTTTGCGCGACATTTGCCAGCAGCCAGCGGCACAGTTCGACATCCATCAAATCGTCTGTCGAATACGCGCCCATGCCTCCCGTATTCGGCCCTTTGTCGCCCTCCAGCAGCCGCTTGTGATCCTGCGCCGCACCGATCGCGACCGCGTGCGCACCGTCGCAGAGTGCAAAAAAAGAAAGCTCCTCACCCTCCAGGAACTCCTCCAGCACCACCGTGCTGCCCGGGCCCGTCTGCAGCATTGCAGTCGCAGCAGCCTCGGCCTCCGCGAGCGTCGCCGCGATCACGACACCCTTACCCGCGGCCAGCCCGTCCGCCTTGACCACCACCGGCACCGTGAACTGCACCAGCGCCGGCCCCATCTCCGCAGCCGAGCGCACCGTCACCGAGCGTGCCGTAGGGATCCCGTGCCGCTCCATGAACGTCTTTGCAAAGCTCTTCGAGCTCTCCAATCGAGCCGCGGCCTTTGTGGGCCCGAAGACCCGGAAACCCGCAGCCTGCAAAGCGTCTACCGCGCCCGCGGCCAGCGGCACCTCCGGCCCAATCACCACCAAATCCGGTGCCCACTCCCGCGCCACACGGACCACATCCTCCGCGCTTGCCTGCTCCACAGGCACACACTCCGCAACCGCCGCAATGCCAGCATTGCCGGGCGCACAGACCAGCGCCGCCACACGCGAAGACCGGCGCAGCGCCCAGCAGATCGCATGCTCGCGCCCTCCGCCTCCCACTACCAAAACCTTCATGAAGGAAGGATAGCGTGCGGTCGGCCGTGAGCCTGTTCAATCCTGGCTGTTAGCTTCTTGCTTCGGGCTTCTGGCTTCTGGCTTCTGGCTCTTAGCTTTCTAGCTTCGGGCTCTAACTTCTGTTCTGGCTCCTGACCTTCAGCTTCCGGATGTCAGCCCGCGGGCGAGCCGCTCCTCGCCTAAGCTGAGCGCCAACATCGGGAGGCGAAAAGCCGGGAATACCCGTTTCCCTATACTGAACCAGATGCCCGTAACCGCCACAGCCCAGAGTTCGCCGCCCAACCCGGCGCGCTTTCGGGGCCTTTGGACCTACTTCGGTCCGGCATTCGTGGCGTCCGTCGCATACATCGATCCCGGCAACTTTGAGACGAATATCGAGGGCGGCTCCCGCTTCGGCTACACCCTGCTGTGGGTTCTGCTCTGGTCGAACCTCATGGCCATCCTGGTGCAGTATCTCTCGGCCAAGCTCGGCATCGCCACCGGCCGCACGCTGCCGCAGAACTGCCGCGATTCGTTTTCGCGGCCGATGGTCCTGCTGCTCTGGCTTGCGGCTGAGATCAGTGCCATCGCCACCGACCTTGCGGAGTTTCTCGGGGCTGCCATCGGCTTCTATCTGCTCTTCGGCCCGGCGCTGCTGGCGCATGGCATGGGCCGCACCCCCGTACTCATTTTCGCCGCCCTGCTCACCACGGTCTTCGTTTTTCTGCTGCTCGCGTTCCACCAGCGCGGATTTCGCCAGTTCGAGGCCATCATCATCGGCCTCGTCTGCGTCATCGGCCTCTGCTACGCCGCGGAAATCTTCCTGGTCCATCCGGATTGGGGATCTGCCGCACGGGCCACACTGGTACCGCATCTGAATCGAACGACGTTATACGTCGCTGTGGGCATGCTCGGCGCCACCGTCATGCCGCACGTCATCTATTTGCACTCATCCCTGATGCAGCCACGTATGGAGCGCTTTCTCGAGTCCGCGGGCAGCGGGCTCCCGGCGAACCTGTCCGCCTTCCGCCACCGCTATCTGCGCTTCGAACGCATCGACATCTTTGCCGCCATGAACGGCGCATGGCTTATCAACTCAGCCATGCTCATCATGGCCGCCGGCGCCACCGCGCAGATGCACGGCTTCGGCATGGAAACCATCGAGGGCGCGCACGCCACACTGCAACCGCTGCTGGGACATTTTGCCGCAACCGCCTTTGCCGTTGCCCTGCTCTGCAGTGGACTGTCTTCCTCTACGGTGGGCGTGCTCGCCGGCCAGGTCGTCATTGAGGGCTTTCTCGACATCCGCTTCCCTATCTACCTGCGGCGGCTCATCACTATCGTGCCCGCCATTGCGGTGCTCGCAATCGGTCTGGATCCGCTGCGCATCCTCCTGCTCTCGCAGGTGGTGCTCTCCTTCGGCATCCCTTTCGCCATCATCCCGCTCCTGCTGCTCACAGGCAGGCGGAGCCTCATGGGCGAATTCGGGAACCGCACCCACACCGCCATCGCCGGCTGGATTATCACTGCGCTCATCGTGGGCCTGAACGGCGTCCTACTCTGGCAGCAGCGGGACGTGATGCTCTCCGTAGCGCACCGCATGCTTCACCTCGTCTAGGCGCGCCCTCCCTCTCGCAGGCCGCCAGCTCTCTGGACGAGGTAGGTCCGCTGAGCTCTACCGCAACCTGCCCCCTGCCTCACGCCCCGCCGCGGCCGGAGCCGCCGGTTGCGCCATGGGCCGCGCCGTCTCCGCATGCGGCATCTGCGGCTGCATGGGAGCGCGCATTTGCGGCTGCTGCACCGGCTGTATCGGGCGCTGCGGCAAGGCCTGGACCTGCGGCAGCGGCTGCACGGTACGAGGCAGCGGCTGCACGCTCTGCGGCACTGGCTGTACGGTCTGCGGCAGCGCCTGCTGCCTCGGCACGGACGGCTGCACGCGCTGCTGGCTAAGCTGCTGACGCTGTTCGAAGACCCGCTGCTGCGCCTCGACCTGCTGCCGTTGTGCCTCAATCTGCCGCGTCTGCTGCTCGATCTGCCGCTGCTGGTCAAGTGCCTGCCGTTGCTGAATTGCCTGCGGCCGCTGCTGATCCAGCACACGTCGCTGCTCCGGCACCTGTCCGCGCGGGAGGCTTGCCTGCGGCCGTTGCTGTTCGAGGCCACGCTGCCGCTCCCCGGTCACAGGCTGCGTCACGGCATAGCCGCCGATAACGCCCAGCGGAACGGCATGCCCCTGGTCGATACCCAAGTTCTGCCTGCCTGGCTCCTGCCCGATGTACCTCCGCTGCTCCTGCCCGATGCCTCCACGCGGCTCTGACCCAATGCCTCCGCGAGGCTCCTGCCCGATACCTCCGCGGAGCTCCTGCCCTATGTTGCCGCGGTTCTCCTGCCCGATGGGTCCCCTGTTCTCCTGGCCTATCGGCGCGCGATATCCCTGGTCGCTTGTGACAGGTGGCGCTGCATAACCGCCCTCCGAGAGCACCTGTTCCTGAGGCGTACCCTCTCCGGCGTACCCCTGGATGGGCTGACGGCTCCGGTTGCCAACACCTGGCTGCGGCGCAGGCATCATTAGAGCCGGCCTGCTGTCCACTACAGACCGAACGGCACGGGCATCTCCAGCGCGTTCCCCTGCTACGCCCGTCCGCAGAGCCCCCGGCGCCTGCACCAGATCGCGGGGCAGCGTCAGGTTCCGATCTGCCTGCAGAGGCCCCGCGACCGCCAGCACCTGCGGTTGACGGCTTACATTAAAAAACTGCCCGCGGTTTTGCGCCGCCAACTCCTGCTGCTCCATCTGCGTGTGCATCGGTGCAAGGAACGACTCACGCTGCGCCGCAAGCTCCTGTGCCGCTGGCCCCCGGCGCACGCCACCATCTCCGGCAAAGCTCGCGCGCGTGTTGTTCAGGTACTCACGGTGGCCCAGGGTCACATCGCGAACATAGGTGTTCCGGATGATGCGGGTGTTCAGGTGATTGCACGCCTGGTTATAGAGGAAGTGCCGGTCATTCCAATAGCCACCCTGGTAGCCATAACCAACGTAGCCGTAGCCGTAGTTGATCCCGCCGTAGTAGCCCACATGCCGGCCCCACACACCATGGTGCCAGCGGAATCGGTGATTGTGCGCCTCCCACCATCCGGGTGTCCACAGCGCCCCAATAAACGGCGGCGCGATCCACGCACCCGGCACATAGAAATAGCCCGCCGAAGCGTTGCTCCAATAGCCTGGCGTCCAAAGATAATCCTGCGCCGGCGCCTCGGGCTGGTCATACGCCGGCAGCGGCGGCGGAGGCTGCTGCGATTCCGGCACGGACGCATCCAACAGGCCGGCATATTGGGCGGACTCATCGCTGCCAAGGGGCTGGTTCTGCGAGGCAGCATCGCTCGCGGACGGCGCCAGCTGTGCTGCCGCGCGGTATGCCTCATTGCGAGGATCGCTCACCGTCTGGCTCTGCACGCGCCCGGCCTGCGGCGCGGTGAACCGGCTGTCCGGGGACGGCGGAGCCGCAGATGCGGTACCGGCCGTCTCCTTCGGCGCTCTGCCGCTCTGCGGCACATCGAAGTAGCCTTGCGCCATCACAGCATAGCCCTGCGGTGCCGGTCCATCGCTCTGCGGCGCGACTACGGGTGAAAGATTCGCATTGGCGGGATCGTTGGCGGAAAGGCTGCCGTCGACAATCGGCGTCTGCTGCAGCGGTGCCTCGCTCTTTCGGCAACCCGCCACCATCACAACTGTAGAGCTGGCGAACAGTGCTGCCCAGCGAAGCCTGCTTCTCATACCCGGTGCCTCAACCTACTAAGATGCCGTTCCCACACTTACGAAGCGGCCTCGCGCTGGAAAAACGGCTCGCTGCAGCCTGCGAGGCCCGGTGCAACCTGCTCCGCTGCCTTGCACTCTGCGCTGACGGGAAGCCAGTCACAGTCGATCTCACTCTTCTGAAGAGAAGCTACCTAGGCTTCTTTTCCTCTCCGGGCGAGTAGCTGTCTTTCTGCGCCTTGCCCGTTGGGTCCAGCGGCTCATCGGGCATCTGATCGCTGTCGTGGACCGTGCGCTTTGGCGCGGCAAACGGCTTCTTCAGGCCGCTCTCGGCAGCGGCGGCGGCATCCGGCTGTACACCCGCCGTGGAAAGCGCCGCCTGGTACTCCGCCATCGCCTTTGCGCGATCGGGCTGCTGCTGCGCGTCGTACAGCCGGCCCAGATACACGTGCGTCCAGGCCAGCGTGCGCGGGTCCTTGCTGTTCGCCAGCACCTGCCCGAAGCCGTCAAA
>CAXTSF010000018.1:5995-9942 GCA_964246865.1 uncultured Terriglobus sp. | reverse complement strand
CCCCTGTGGGTCGCCCTCCATCAGCTTCACGCGGGCAAGCACGTAGTTCGCCTCACCGGATTTCGGATTGCTCTTCAGCTCCTTCTCCGCAAGCTCTTCCGCGCCCGAGCGATCGCCCTTCTGCAGCCGCAGCTCCGCCTGATCCATGGGCGACGCAGCCCGCTTCGGCGTGCGCACCCGCGCCAGCGTTCCTCCTGCCAGCTCCGGGCTTCCTTCCGCAAAGAAGTCCACCTTGCGCGCGCGGCTTACCTCCGCCTGCACGTCCATGCCGTAGATAATCTCGCCCAGGTTCTCCTTCAGCCCGACACCGTCCCGGTCACTCAGCTGCAGCTTGTCGTACAAATACTGCGTCAGCACCCAGCCCTGCCGGATGTCGGTCGCCACCTGCCTGCGCCGCACCGCCTCGGCCCGCTTCTCATAGTCGACCAGCGCGATGTTGTAGCTCTCAATCTCTGCCCGCTGCTTCACATTCACCGGCTTGGCCGGCCGCGCGAAGCCCACATCCATGGTGCGCGCCTCGATCGCCTTGATCATGCACTCCGTCATGAAGGCGTTGATGTCGTTCTTGTAGAGAAAATCGATGGGCGCATTCTGCACCGGCTTCAGGATCGGTTGCAGCCGCTCTGTCGCCTGGGCTCGCGCGTAGATGATCGGGTCGATCATGTACAGCAGATACACATGCCGCACCTCGTCCATGTGGACCCCACCGGCCCGCGCTCCCGTCATAGGGGCGACCCCCTCGGCCTGCGGGGATGGCGCCGTCACCACGAAGTAGTCGTTGCCGTAGATGCGCGCATTCACCGCCTGCGTCGCCAGCATCGGCTCCAGCAACACCGTGAACCTCCGGCCATCGTAGCTTGACACCGGCTGGTGCAGGTACACATTCGTGTCCAGGATCATGCGCGTCATCGCGTCATGCACCTCGGCGACCGCGGCCTCGTACTTCGCCCGGCTCCCCACGTAGAGGGTGTGCAGTTGCACAGCACTCGCAAAGGAACGCAGCAGTGGCAGCACGTTCACCACGCCCAGCGCATCCGGCGGCATCTCCGTCTCCGGCACGGACGTGGCCATCTCCGGTGGTGGTGTTAGAAACATCGCGAGGGATACATACTGCGCCAGGTTCTGCGGCCCCGGTTGCTCATGCTGCTTGATGTAGGCGCATAGCGCATCCCGCTTTGACTGCGCCTCGGCGGACGCGCTTATCTGGGCGTTCATCGCCTCCCGCACCGCGGCGCGAACCGGCAGCGACTGCTCCAGTCCGCCATCGTACCCACAGGCGTTCAGACCTGCTGCCACCTGAAACAATCCCTCGCTGTACTCAAGCGTGATGGCCGACCCGGCACGCTCCACACCCCGCCGCGGCTGTGACGCATCCGGCTCGGGCGCCGGAGCAGTACCCGAGGAGGACGAGGAGACCTGGGCCTGCACCGCCGCGCCGGCAAGCAACCCACACACAAAGACATACCGCAACCATGACCGGACGTTCACAGGGATTGGACGAACCTCAACTCATTTTAGAAAAGCAGACCGAGTCTATAGCGGCTCTCCTGGAGGTGTATAGCGCGTGGGAGCCGCTGATGTCCTTTCCCGCCGCGAGAAACGAATCTTCTTCATGCGATGACGGTGTCAGGACGGCAGGGGGGAGAACTGTCGCCGGCGGATCACCCGGACCGTGCAGCCTCTGGCCCACGCCATCGATCCGGCACCCTGCCCACATGGTTTTGGCGCGCGCGATGCCCTGCCATGGAAGAATCAAAGGCGTGTCCCCGCGATCAAGGCTGACCAAACGCGAAGCCATTCTGAACGCTACGCTCGACATTGTCGTCGAACGAGGCCTGCACGACGCGCCCATGTCCGTCATCGCGGAGCGCGCCGGTGCCAGCGCAGGCGTCATCTACCACCACTTCCGCAGCAAGGAAGAGATTCTGCAGGCACTCTACGAGCGGACCCGGATGTTGCAGGAGGACAGCTTCTTCCGCGGCTACTCGCCGGAGATGGGCGCCAGAGACGCCTTCCTGCAGGCGTGGAGCAATGGCTACCGCTACTACCGGAAGCACTCCCGCGAGATGCGCTTTCTTGAGCAGTACCACGCTGCCGGCCTCGCCTGTCCGCCGCACCAGACCTTCACAAGCGGCCTCGCGTTGCAGTTTGAACGCCGCTTCCGCGCACGAGCCAAAGGCGGCGTCCTGAACGACTGGCCCAAGCAGGTCCTGCACGAGACGACGGTGGGCCTGGTGATGCGGCTGGCACAGCTGCCGGTCCGGCTCAGCGAGTCCACCCTGCAGTCCATCGCAGCCAACATGTGGGAGGCCATCCGTGCTCCTGAAAAGACTCCGGACTAGAACGAGCGTTCGGTCTGCTTTTGTGCAAAGATACGTGCATGGGCAATGACCTTGTACTCGTCACGGGCGGCTCCGGCTTTATCGCCACACACTGCACCCTTCGGCTGCTCGCGGCTGGCTATCGCGTCCGGACCACTGTGCGCTCACTCAGCCGCGAAGCGGATGTACGCAACACGCTCCGCACCGGCGGAAGCGACGCGGGTGATCGCCTCTCCTTCGCCGCAGCGGACCTGCTCTTGGATGCCGGTTGGGCAGAGGCCGTGGCGGAGTGCACGTACGTGCTCCATGTCGCCTCGCCCTTTCCGCTAAACAAGCCGAAGCATGAGGACGATCTGATTACCCCCGCGCGCGAGGGCACCTTGCGCGTGCTGCGTGCGGCGCGCGATGCCGGTGTCACACGCGTGGTCGTCACCAGCTCTTCGGCGGCGGTCATCTATGGGCACCCGCCCCAGGCAGCGCCCTTCGATGAGAGCTCGTGGACGGACGTTGACGACCGCAACGGCGTCACGCCCTACGCAAAATCGAAGACCCTGGCCGAGCGGGCCGCGTGGGAGTTCCTCGCCACGGAAGGAGGATCGCTGGAACTCTCGGGGGTCAATCCCGCCGGTGTCTACGGCCCTGTGCTTGGGCCGGATTACTCCAGCTCCATCGTGCTCGTCAAACGCCTGCTGGATGGAGACATACCTGGCCTGCCACGGATCCGCTTCGGTGTCGTCGACGTTCGTGACGTCGCCGATCTCCACCTTCTGGCGATGACCTCTCCGGCGGCAAACGGAGAACGCTTCCTCGCGCTTGCAGGCGACTTCATCTCCGCGCTGGATGTCGCTCATATTCTGAAAGACCGCCTCGGAACCGCCGCGAAACGCGTTTCCACCCGGGGGCTGCCGGACTGGGCTGTGCGCGTCTTCGCAAGGTTCGATTCGGACGCCAGCCTGCTGCTGCCGGAGCTGGGCCGCACACCCAACGCCATTGCCGCAAAAGCAGGGCGCGTTCTGGGATGGACACCACGCTCCAGCGAGGAAGCCATCGTGGCGACCGCCGAAAGCCTTCTCAGGCTCGGGCTCGTCAAGAGCTAGGCATTCCCTCCCCCCTACCAAACCGCTTTCTCCCTGTGCAGACCGCAGGAGGTCCAGCCAAACGAAAAAGCCAGGCAAACCGGAAGAGATCAGCAGCAAAGGAGATCTGCGGGACTAGACTTCCTGGTATGGACTTCTCCCCGGCAAACCTGGCTGCGCTCACCGCGGCCATCAGCTTTGCCGCTGGCCTGAATGTCTATGCCACTCTGCTGACGCTGGGCCTGCTCAGCCGCTTCCACGTCGTCGCGCTCCCATCCGGCCTCGACCTTCTGACGCATACGTGGGTGTTAATCGTCTGCGGCCTGCTTTTCACCGCCGAGTTCTTCGCGGACAAGGTTCCCGTACTTGACCTGTTCTGGAATGCCCTGCACACCTTTGTGCGTGTACCGGTCGCCGGGCTGGTCGCCTGGCAGGCTACCTCTCACCTGCTGCCGGGCATGCAGCTGCTGGCAACCTCCGCGGGTGCCGCCATCGCGCTTCTGGCACATGGCTCCAAGACGGCTCTGCGGGCTGCCGTGACGCCAAGTCC